>JAQZBM010000094.1 GCA_029238945.1 Clostridia bacterium | reverse complement strand
AAGATGGCAAATATACAGGTAATTGAGGGGGATACTCTCAATATTGCCCTAGAGGGAAGGCTTCTGGTAGCAGATACACATGATAACCCTTTGGTAGCAGTGCCTGACATAGGAGCCGACGGCTTTTACTCCATAAAATGGTCAAAGACTATGGAGGATGTACATATAAGCGGAGGAAGCCTAAAGGCTCTGGTAGAATCCAGAGACGATTTGGTTGACGGCTTCAGGAATAGATTGAATGAATTTGTAAAGGGAATAGCCGAGCAGGTAAATACAATCCATAAATCCGGCTATGGCAACCTTGATGCAACACTACAGACACCTATGTTTGTAAATATCAAGGATAATACTGATATAGGCATTGAAGTAGGGAATATCGGATTCAACCCGATACTGTTTGAGGTGAACAATATCGCAGCGGCCACATCTCCACCGCCGGGTAATTTTGAAGATAACCGCAATGCCTTGGTGCTTTCCGAGCTGAGACAAAAGGATGTATTCTTGGAGAGCACTTATGACAAGGACAATGGAAAATACAACTTTGATGAGTTTTATAGAAATCTTATAACTGATATCGGACTAGAGGGGAACAAGGCAGCAAATGCAGCTGAAGCTCAAGGTCTGCTTGTTGAGCAGGTGGAGTATAAGAGACAGTCGCTTATGGCGGTGTCCCTGGATGAGGAAATGAGTAACCTTATCAGATATGAGCACTCCTACAATGCAGCAGCCAGAATAGTAAATGCACTGGATGAGATGCTGGATGTAATAGTCAACAAATTGGGCGGAAGGTAAAGGTGATAATCAATGAGAACTACCTTTGGAACATTTAATACGGCTACCTCAGGCTTATTTGCAAGTCAAAGAGCCTTAGATATTACCAGCAACAACATATCTAATGCAAATACAGAGGGCTATTCCAGACAAAAGGTGCTGCAGAGAGCTACACTTCCTGTGGGCGGAGACCCGAGGGGCCTTATAGGTACCGGTGTTGAGACCTACGATATAATTCAGATAAGAAGTCAGTATATGGACAATAAGTACTGGGGACAGATGAAGGCCTACACGGAGTGGAAGACAAAAAGTGAAGGCTTGGAGGAGATTGAGGGCATATTTAATGAGCCTACTGATACAGGTATAAGAAAGGTAATGGACGATCTTTTTGCCAGTATGGAGGAGCTTACAAAGAAGCCCGGCGATAGTACCAACAGAGTAAATCTTATAGAAAAGGCAGTGACCTTGTCTTCAACTATAAATAAATTTGGGAACGAAATAGTGAATTCCATAAGAGAAACTAATTTTGAAATAAAAACCAAGGTTGACGAAATAAATGCCTTGGCTAAGCAAATAACAAACTTAAATGAGCAGATATTTAACCTGGAGCTGGACGGGCATAAGGCAAACGGCCTCAGAGACCAAAGAGCGACACTGGTGGACAAGCTTTCAAAAATAACAAATATCTCTGTCAGCGAGGTTACCGGAGAAGATGATATTAAGTATTTCAACATAAGAATCGGAGGCATAACCCTTGTAAACCACTATGAATACAATAAGCTAACCGTTGATAACCAGGAAATTACGGGAGTAAGTGAGTATGGAGCCGGCAAGATAGCTGTGGTTAAATGGGCAGACGTGCAAGGAAATCCGCTGGATGAGGCAAAAATAGAAAGCGGAGAGCTTAGAGGTCTCTTGGATTTGAGAGACGGCAACGGTGAAAACCATACCTATAGAGGCTTGCCGTACTACTTAAGTGAGCTTAACAGATTCGCCAGAGATTTTGCCAGAGAGTTCAACAATCAGCACAAAGCAGGCTTTGACTTGAACGGAAACAAGGGAGTCAACTTCTTTGAAGAACCGACTGATACGGTGACTCCGACAGATTTGACAGATGACTGGAAAAATATAAGCTGCGTAAATCTTAAGGTAAGTAATGTTGTGCAGAATAATCCTTCACTTGTAGCTGCATCTGACGGAGCAAGTACCGGTGAAAGCAACAATGGCAATATTCTTAAGCTCGCTGCCTTCAGGAGTAAAAAGGATATTTTCTTTAATACAGCGGGCACATCAAAGATAAATGGTACAGCAGATGACTTTTTAAAGTCTATACTCTCAGTACTATCAGTTGACTCCAATCAGGCAAAAAGGCTGATGACCAACACTGAGGCCATAGTAGCGCAAACCGAAAACAGGAGATTGTCTGAGTCTGGAGTATCTATGGATGAAGAAATGGGAGAAATGGTTAAGTACCAGCATGCATATAATGCATCAGCAAAAATGATAACTACACTGGACAGTATAATGGATACATTGATAAATAGATTAGGAATGGTAGGCAGATAGCGAGGTGTTAAGATGAGGATAACAAATGGGATGATGTTAAATTCCATGATGCGAAATATGGGCAGAAACTTGAACAAAATGCAGAAGTACGAGGAGAATCTGGCTACGGGTAAAAGGTTTCTTACCCCTTCTGATGACCCTATTGGCGTATCAAGAAGCTTAAGATTGAATACAGAAGTGGCAAACATGGAGCAGTTTAAAAGAAATACTGAGGATGCGCAATCCTGGCTGGATACTACTGAGGTGGCAATAAGCAACTTGGTTGAGGTGTTTCAAAGAGCTAAGGAATTGACAATGCAAGCAGCTACAGGTACAAATTCAATAAATGAAAGGCAAGCTATTGCCGGTGAAATAACACAATTAAGAGATCAGATAATTAATATTGGAAATACAACCTATGCAGGCAGCTATATATTTTCCGGATTTAAGACAGACAAACCACTTTTTGATACAACCGGAAAATACTATCTTAAAAATGACGCTGCAGATCCGTCACAAACACTGAAAACAAATGAGATAATAGAATTTAATGTAGGTATATCTGAAAGGATGGGTATTAACTTCCTTCCACAACGGATATTCGGCAATATGAACGGTGGAACTATGGATGGGGCAATTAATGCGGCATCAGACATAACAACTGGAGATACTCCACAAATGATAAGTATATTTAATCAGTTGATAACTGATTTGAATGATAATAGCGAGACAGGAATTAAGAATGCCATAAGCAGATTGGATAGACATTTCAACAATGTAAATGCAATCAGAGCAGAAATCGGAGTTAAGACAAACAGACTGGAGCTTACACTGAACAGAATAGATGATGATACCATAAACCTGAAAGGACTGCTGTCTAAGAATGAAGATGCCGACATGTCAGAGGTTATAATGAATCTTAAAATGATGGAAAATGTATATCAGGCATCATTATCAGGGGGAGCTAGGATAATACAGCCGTCTTTGATGGACTTCTTGAGGTAGAACAATGAATATGTCTTCATTAAGGATTACAAAAACAGATGCTCTTTTGGGGATAAAAACTACACCTGCCAAGGTGAATATATCACAGCCTAAGGCTGATCTGGAAATTCATCAAAAGCATGCTAAGGTAATCATTGATACTGAGCCTGTCCAGATAAGGATAGACCAGAGTCAGTGCTTTAGCGAAGCGGGGCTTAAGAATAATAGAGCCTTCATGGAGGACAATGTACAGAATGCAAGGCAGGAATGGCTGCGAGGCATCGGAGAGACCGTATCTGAGGGCAATATGATGGCAGATATAAAGGGCAAAGGAAATGCCTTTGCAGAGATAGCTTTCAATAATGCTGTAAAGAAATATGACTTCAATGTAAAATTTATACCCACAAGCCGCCCGGTAATAGACTTTGTAGGTGGCAATCTGGATATACAGGTAGATGAAGGCTATGTAGATATACAGGCACGGCAAAACAGGCCTATTTATGATGTTGAGGTTGGCGGGATAGAGTTTTATATGCTGCAAAATCCGGAGCTTAAGATAGAATATGTAGGAAATGAGTTGGATGTAAAGCTGTAGGAGATGCTGACTGTCATACTAAACCTATGGCACCCGTTACCTGTCATCCTGAACGAAGTGAAGGATCTTAAAAATATATTTATTAAATTGTAAAGGTGGAGACACAATAATGGTAGTAAACACTAAGTTTCTTGGAGACATAGAGATACAGGAGAAGGATACAGTGTACTTTGAGTACGGGCTTCCCGGCTTTGCAGAGCTACGTAAGTTTGTGCTGCTGCCGGTGGAGGGTAATCCAAGCTTATACTATATGCAGTCCCTGGAGGAAGTTAAGGTTTGCTTTATTATAATCAGTCCTTTCCTGATTCTGGACAATTACGAAGTTGAAATCAGCGAAGAAACAGTAGAGCGATTGGGAATAACTAAAGCTGAAGATGTAAGCTTGTTTTCAATACTTACAATACCGGAAGACATTAAAAAGATTACTGCAAACCTTCAAGCTCCTGTAGTAATAAATAATGTTAACAATAAGGCTTTTCAAGAAATACTGAATACTGATAACTACAGTGTAAAGCATAAGCTTTATAGAGGGGAGTGAGCCCAATGCTGGTTTTAGCAAGAAAAAAGGAGCAATCCATACTTATTGGTGATGATATAGAGATTGTCATAGTAGATATTGGCGATGACAAAGTGAAAATTGGGATAAACGCTCCCAAGACTATGAAGGTCTTCAGAAAGGAGCTGCTGCAGGAGGTTGAGCAGGAAAACAAGAGCTCTGTGGCAACTGAGAAGCTTGATGTAAGCAAGCTTACTATTACTTTGGGGAAGAAATAACCATGTCATTCTGATTTTGTAGGGGACGCTGCCCACAGCGACCCGCATGTGCAGCGCTATCGTGCCATTCTGAACGTAGCAAAGAATCTTAAAAATATTTTTTTCGACAAAGTATAAAGTATTTGGACAAGCTTCCGATATAATACACAAGAAGCAAAAGAGTAATATCACATAGGGCCCATGCTGATAGAACTCTAAGCTATAAATAGTCAGAAAGGATTCTGACTTTAAAATTCAAGGAGGAATATAAAATGAGAATTAACAACAACTTAATGGCGTTGAATACGCACAGACAATTAACTGTAAACAGCACAAACGGTGCAAAATCAATGGAGAAGCTGTCATCAGGTATGAGAATCAACAGAGCTGCCGATGACGCTGCAGGTCTGTCAATTTCTGAAAAGATGAGAAGCCAGATCCGTGGACTTAACCAAGCAGTAAGAAACGCACAAGACGGTGTTTCCTTCATACAAACTGCAGAAGGTGCATTGAACGAAGTAAGTGACATGCTGGTAAGACTTAAAGAGCTTGCTGTTCAAGTAACAAACGGAACATACAGCACAGATGACACAGCAAACATCGGTGCAGAAATGAAGGCTCTTGGAACAGCTGCAAATGAAATACTTACAGAGACTAAGTTCAACGGTATTGATGTATTCGGTACTGGCGCAACTATAACATACGGTGAAGATGCTTCATTGAAGGTTGTAGTTGATGCAGCAACAACAGCAAGCTTTACAGCTTTAAAAACTCTTACTGATGCAGCTGATGCTACACCATCAGGCGTTACAGTAGATGCTGTTGAAGATGCAATCACAGAAATAAACACACAAAGAGCTACATACGGTGCACAACAAAACCAACTTGAGCACGTAGTTAAGAACTTGAACACAAACGCTGAGAACCTGCAAGCTGCAGAGTCCAGAATCAGAGACGTTGACATGGCTAAGGAAATGATGGAGTTCACAAAGAACAACATCCTTCAACAAGCAGCTCAAGCTATGCTGGCTCAAGCAAACCAAGCTCCACAAGGAGTACTTCAATTACTAAGATAGTTAATTGGTCTAAAATACTTACAGTATAATTCTTATTAAAAAAGAGGTAGAGGTCTACCTCTTTTTTAATAATATGAAAAGCAGCCTCGGAGGGGAAGACGTATGAAACTAAGCATAGTGATGATGATAAAGAATGAGTCAAAGCATCTGGAAAAATGTCTAATGAGTATAAAGCCTATTCAAGCTCAAATTGAAACCGAAATAATAATTGTAGATACAGGCTCAAAAGACAATTCAGTAGAAATTGCAAAAAAGTATACTGATAAAGTATATTTTCATCAATGGAATAATGACTTCGCTGCAATGAGAAATATTACTGTCAGCTATGCATCAGGAGAATGGATTTTCGTTTTAGATGGAGACGAAGTAATAGAGAAATCAGAGGAGCTTATAAGTTTTTTGCATTCTAAAGATAGTGCTGTATATCGCACAGGCTTTGTAACAATAAAAAACTTTCTAGGTGAAGATGAAAAGAAAAGCACATCCGTACCAATCGCGAGACTTTTCAAGAAAGACAAGGAATTCAGATATAAAGGGGCTATTCATGAACAGCCTGTTATAAAGGCGCCTATATATTATTTTAAAATGCAAATATTGCATTATGGCTACATTTCAACTGATCCTGAACTTATGGAAAGAAAGTATATCAGAAATACACAGCTGTTAAAAAAGGAACTTGAAAAAAATCCTGAGAATTTGTATTACTGGTTTCAGCTCGCGCAATCATATACAATGTACGGCAGCTATGAGGAGGCCATTAATGCTGCATTAGCCGCTTATGAAATAGCTAAGAAAGAAAAAGTACTGAAAGACAATATGTATATTTATATACATTTAGCGGGGCTGTATTCACTATACAATAAGTTTGAAGAGGCGGAGAGTATATGCCTGGAGGCGCTGGCAGTAAAAGATGGATACATTGACCTGTACTACTACCTGGCACTGGCTCAAAAGAATTTAGAAAATAAATCTGAGGCTATTAAGAATTTCAATATATTTTTGGACATGCTCGATCATTACGAAGATTTTGAGGGCTCAAAGGATATATCTGTTATTACGTACACGATTGATCATGCTGAAGAAGCTTATACAAGCTTATTGACACTATATTTTAAAGAAAAGCAATATGAAAAGGTATTAGAAAATAAAGATAAAATACATAAGCCGCAATTACTGAAAATCGTATTACCCTATATTATAAATTCCTATATAAAGCTAAAAAGATTCTCAGAAATAAAACAATACTATGATACGAAAATATTAAAGGAACTTAAGCAAATTACTGATGATTTTACAAATAGTGTAGAAACAGATATGATGCTTTTAATAAAACAAGAAAAGGATATGCTGATAGACATTTTTTCTCGCGGAGAAGATATTTATGCTTTGTTAAACCTTATAAGAAAAGAAGATAAATCTGATAAAGTCAATTTGGGCAGAACAGTTATTGAGAGATTGGAAGTCATTGATTTCAATAAGCTTCCAAATTACTACAGTGAGATACTTTATTATCTTTTAAGAAGTAAACAGCTGCATATTAATGTCTTGAAGCATTTAAACAATATAACATTAGAAACATATTTTGCTTATCTGGTTAAGCAGTTTAAGAAAGAATGTATTGACTATATTCAAGAATTTTTGAACGAGACCATTACAGATGACTCATTAGAAAGTATCAGGATAAGAAGGGTTCTGAGGAAGATACTTTTGTTTTCCGGTAAGCTGGATAATGAAAAGTACAAAGAAGCTTTTATGCGATATCTAAAGGACGGGATAAGCTATATTAGTCAGGTCTACAACGAAAACATTATATCCGATGAAAGAATTTTTGACGTGAAAGATGAAGAAGCTGCAATGCTTATATATATGAAAAAGGCTGAAGAGCTGAAAGTCAAGGATACAGTCGAATATATCAAGTACCTGAAAAAAGCCTTAGATATATATCCTGATATGGCGAAGGGTATAAAGCTCATGCAAGAAGCACTGGAGGATGAGTTAAACAAGCATAAAGAGAGTATTAAAGAACAGATAAGAGCAATGATTGATAAGGGAAACTTATTGCGGGCACATAAGCTGATACATGAATATGAAAAATACAAGACTGATGATGTACAAGTGCTCTCTATGAAGGCTGTAATTGCAATTATGGAAAATCGCCTAAATGATGCAGAAGAAGTTATAATTGAAGGCCTAAAGCTAGAGGAGAAAAACTTCGACTTACTGTATAATCTGAAATATGTCTATGAAAGTCAGGGTAAAGGGGTCGAAGCTGATGCTATACAAGAGAGAATAGCTTATTCGATGTCAACAAAACGCTGTATAGACCCAAGCATTACATTAGAAAATTTCTTTGAGATAATAAATGAAGAAAATATCAGATATGTAGTTTTAGAATGCTCCGACCAACTGCCAAATGTACGGCAGGGAGAGCATTTAGCTATACTTGTGCATGATGAAGACCTGGTGAAAATCAGTAAATATTTTATACCATACCAAGCTGAAGCTGCTGTTCACTGTGAAGTCTTCTCAATCAATGCCATTCCGGGAAGCACTGATGCAGGATTGCCGCGATATCCTGCAAGTATAGCTGAAGCAATAATAAAGAACCGGATTTTACACAAGGGTAAGATATATGTACCTTGCTATGACGACTTTGTGAGATACATAGCTGAAAAATAATTAAAATGGGGATATTCATAATTTAAAGCATAATTTCGAGGAGGTAATAAATTGAGCAAGCATACAGAGGTTTTTGAGCAGACTTTAGCGCTGCTGGGTACTTTATCCGAGGGGCTTGAATATACAAGCTCTCTTCTGGAAGACGGAAAAGCTGATGAGGCACTGGAATTGGTATATGACGTATTAGCGGGTATAGAAAGTATTACCAATGCCCTTAAGCCATATATGGCTCAGTTTCCCGACAGTAACCTGAATGTATTGGAAGTTAATATGCTGGAAGGCTTCAATAAGGTGATTGAAATCTTCAAAATGCATCAGGAAACGCAGCTAAAAAGCTTCTTTAAAAATGACTTAGCAGCTGTATTTGCCGATTGGAGAATAGAGATTGAGAAACTCTTAAACATGTACATACTTTCGTAATCATTAAACATGCCTTAGCTTCTATTTGATTGCTAGGGCATGTTTAATATTTATAGAACAATCATGACATGACTTATAAAATATTAAAGAAGCTGCCCAAATATTACGATATACTATCTAGAACGTTTCACAGGCGGAAGCGTCTTAAGTGATTTCCGTTTGCTTAAAAATATATAAAACTGTAAAGGTGGTTCATTATGGACAAGGATATGTCTCTATATCAAAAGAAAATAAAAGAAAACATCAGCATACTAATTAATGAGAACAAATTACGTGAGGCAAAGGAAGTACTGAGCCAGTATGAGAGCATAGTAAGCAACGATACGGATGTTTACTCCACTAAGGCTGTAATATATATGATGGAAGGGAATATTGAGCAGGCAGAGCAGGTTCTGGTAGAAGGGCTGAATGCAAGCAAAGGAAACTTTGACCTGCTATATAACTTAGCTTACCTTTACCAGTCCAAGGGTCAAACTGAACTGGCAATAGAATATTACAAAGAGGCCTTTTTGAATGCAAAAGCTGAAGAGGACCGGGATTCAGTATATGGGATATTGCAGGAGCTTGGCATCCAGGAAACTAAGCAGGAGCTTTTAAAGAATAAAGTGCCAAAAACCAGCATCATAATATTGACTTATAATAATCTCGAATACAACAAGCTTTGCATAGAAAGCATCAGGGAATATACACAAAAGGGAACTTATGAAATCATAATAGTAGACAATCATTCTACTGACGGAACGGTAGAATGGCTGAAGGAGCAAAAAGACCTAAGGCTAATTCTTAATGATGAAAATCAAGGGTTTCCAAAGGGCTGTAATCAAGGAATTGAGATGGCAGAAGAGGGTAATGATATTCTTTTGCTAAATAATGATACC
>JAQZBM010000093.1 GCA_029238945.1 Clostridia bacterium | reverse complement strand
GGTAAAGAAAAATGAGCTTTCAGATGTAGTAGTAGCACAAACAGGCTGCATAGGTATGTGCAGGCTGGAGCCTATAGTTGAGGTTTATAAGCCGGGAGAGGATAAGGTAACTTATGTTAAGGTTACTCCTGCAAAAGCAATGAGAATAGTAAATGAGCATGTCATGAAAGGTAAAGTAGTTGATGAATATACTATCGGAGCTGAAGATAAGTAAACAAAGGGATATTGAAATCTAATAGGGGGTAAAAGTAAATGGAAATGTATCGTTCCCATGTTATGATTTGCAGAGGTACTGGCTGCACATCCTCTAACTCAGAGCAAATCGCAAAGAACTTTGAAGATCTCATAAAGAAAAACGGATTGGAAAACGAAGTAGTTATAGAAAGAACAGGCTGCTTTGGCCTTTGTGCCTTAGGTCCGGTAGTAATAGTTTATCCGGAAGCATCCTTCTACAGCATGGTAAAGCCTGAGGATGTAGAAGAAATTGTAAATGAACATTTGATAAAGGGAAGAATAGTCAAGAGGCTTCTTTATGCTGAAACAATAGAGGATGATAAGATTAAGTCCATTGATGATGTTGATTTCTATAAGAAGCAGGTCAGAGTTGCGTTAAGAAACTGCGGTGTTATTAACCCTGAGAATATCGATGAATATATCGCTTTTGACGGTTATAAAGCACTGGAAAAGGTGTTAACAGGAATGATGCCGGCAGAGGTTATAGATACAGTTAAACGTTCGGGACTAAGAGGAAGAGGGGGCGGAGGCTTCCCTACAGGTACAAAGTGGGAATTTGCAGCAAAGTCACAGGCTGATCAGAAGTATGTATTGTGTAATGCTGACGAAGGAGACCCGGGAGCTTTCATGGACAGAAGCGTTCTCGAAGGAGACCCTCATGCTGTTATAGAAGCTATGACCATAGCAGCTTATGCAATCGGCTCATCACAAGGTTATGTGTATGTTAGGGCAGAATACCCGATAGCAGTAAAGAGACTTGCCATAGCAATAGAGCAAGCAAGAAGATACGGGTTGCTTGGTAAAAATATAATGGAGTCAGGTTTTGATTTTGACCTGGAAATCAGACTGGGCGCAGGAGCTTTCGTATGCGGCGAAGAAACAGCGCTGATTGCATCTATTGAAGGTGAGAGAGGTATGCCAAGACCAAGACCTCCATTCCCGGCAGTAAAAGGTCTATTTGGCAAACCGACTATTCTAAACAACGTTGAAACCTATGCAAACATTACAGCTATCATCAATAATGGTCCGGAATGGTTTGCTTCAATGGGTACTGAGAAATCAAAGGGTACTAAGGTATTTGCCCTGGGCGGTAAGATAAACAACACAGGTCTGGTTGAAATACCAATGGGTACAACAATGAGAGAAGTTATATTTGAAATAGGCGGCGGTATTCCAAACGGCAAGAAATTTAAGGCTGCACAAACCGGCGGACCTTCAGGCGGATGTATACCGATGGAGCATATAGATGTACCTATTGACTATGATAACCTGATAGCTCTAGGCTCCATGATGGGTTCAGGCGGACTTATCGTTATGGATGAAGACAATTGTATGGTTGATATAGCAAGATTCTTCTTGGATTTCACAGTTGACGAGTCATGCGGAAAGTGTACTCCATGCCGTGAAGGTACAAAGAGGATGCTTGAAATACTGGACAGAATAGTAGAAGGCAAGGGGCAAGAGGGCGATATCGAGAGATTGGAATCTCTTGCAAACAGCATAAAAAACTCAGCTCTCTGCGGACTGGGACAAACAGCTCCAAACCCGGTATTATCAACCCTGAAATATTTCAGAAACGAGTACGAAGCTCACATCAAAGAGAAAAGATGTCCTGCAGGAGTATGTAAAGGTCTTGCTAAATACACAATCCTTGAAGACAAGTGCAAGGGCTGCGGAATCTGCGCTAAGCAATGTCCTGTTACTGCAATATCTGGAAAACCAAAGCTTCCATATGCAATAGCACAGGATAAATGCGCAAAGTGCGGAGTATGTATGGAGAAATGTCCTTTTGGAGCTATAATAAAAGCATAGCGTAAACAATAATTAGGCCATATCAGCCATTGTAGGTGCTGATATGGCCTTTTTGATCCATATCTATAATCAAACAATTCTCTGGCTTTTCCCTGCAAAGCTGTTTTGTTTTATCAGCCAGCTTGACAATATTCATATATGTTTGTCTGGCACCTATTGCCAATAAAGGCACTCCTATGGAGTGAATCTTCAGTCCTCTGGAAAAGAAACCGCCCATGGTCATAGCAGGCGGCACAGTGCCAGAGGTGTTTACAAATGCGAAACACTCATCTAAATTACATTCTTTATGTAATTCAAGGGTTAAACCTCTCATAGCAGGAACCAGTGCTCTTGAAGTTCCTCGTCCGATAGTGTATACTTTATTTCCAAGCTCATCTATACCATGAAAAATCAAGCGCCCCATATCCTTATAACGCAGCTTGTTAAAATATTCCGTATTTAAAATTTCTTGTTTTGATGGTATTCTATCAGAGGGAAGTTTTCCTAAGTGTACAGCTGAAGTTAAAATTGATGAGTGCGTACCACCATAGCAATTGTATATAATTATCATGCAAAATTCACCTCTGGTGTATTATTTGTATAATTTATAGATTATATCCTTCATAAACAAGGAAGAATAAAAGCAAATGAATTACAAATTTTGACATGTATAGAAAATGTAGTGATAAGAAACTATTGTTAAATAATAAATTAACTCTCAAAAGATGTGGTAAAAGGGTTTTGTACAATGCTGTCGAATAAAAACTATTTGGGGAAATGCATGATTTTACTGAAATATAGCAATCAGCTTTTCTCAATGTTAAATATTAACTATATGCAAAGCTTTTGCAATGCATTAACAAATTTATAATTTACAAGGGGTGAGCATATTGAGTATGAAAAAACTAACGTTTAAAGGCGGAACTCATCCACCACACAGCAAAAAAGCAACACAGAATATTGCGATTGCTAAGGCTGAACCGCCAAAGGTTGTTGTTATTCCAATGCAGCAACATATTGGGGCACCCTGTGACCCAATAGTAAACGTAGGAGACGAAGTAAAAGTTGGACAAAAGATTGGTGAAGCAAAGGGTTTTGTATCTGTGCCGGTACATTCCAGTGTGTCAGGTAAGGTAGTTGCTATAGAGCCAAGAATGTACACAGGCGGAACAAAGGTGACTTGCGTTGTCATAGAAAATGATATGCAGGATACAATCCATGAAAGTGTTTCAACAAAAGGAAGCTTAGAAAGCTTATCATCAGATGATATAAAAAATATCATCAAGGAATCAGGTATTGTTGGTATGGGCGGAGCTACATTCCCAACCCATGTAAAGCTGGCAGTTCCACCAGAGAAGAATGTGGATACCGTTATATTAAACGGTGCTGAGTGTGAGCCATATCTTACAGCAGACCACAGATTGATGCTGGAAAGCCCGGAGGATGTAGTATTTGGTCTTCAGGCTTTAATGAAAGCATTAAACGTTAAGAAGGGCTATATCGGAATTGAAGACAACAAGATGGATGCTATTGATGCTATGCTGAAAGCAGCAGAAGGAAAAGAAGGCGTTGAGGTAGTTGCATTGCATGCAAAATATCCTCAAGGCGCAGAAAAGCAGCTTATTTATGCTTGCACAAACAGAGAGGTTCCATCAGGCGGACTTCCCGCAGATGCAGGCGTAGTTGTTAACAATGTTGGTACAGCTGCAGCAGTAGGCAAGGCTATAAAAACAGGTATGCCTTTGGTAGAGAGAATTGTTACTATAACAGGTGAAGGCATAAACAATCCTAAGAATCTGCTTGTAAAGATCGGTACTTCTTTCAAGGAAGTTGTTGAAAAATGCGGCGGTTTCAAGGGTAATCCACAAAAAATTATTGCAGGCGGTCCTATGATGGGTATTGCCCAATTCAATTTGGATGTACCTGTTGTTAAGGGAACTTCCGGAATATTAGTATTGAGCGAACAAGAAGCAAGACTCCCAGAAGCATCAAACTGCATCAGATGCGGTAAGTGCGTGGAGGTTTGCCCAATAAATCTAATGCCTGCTAGCTTAAGCACAAATGCAATGCAAGAGAGATTTGAACAAGCAGAAGCACTTAATGCTATAGACTGCATAGAATGCGGAAGCTGCTCCTTTGTATGTCCTGCAAAGAGACCATTGGTTGAATCAATCAGACTGGCAAAGCGTGAAATACTAGCAAGACGTAGAAAAGCTCAGGCTAAATAATAGGAGGGTAAAAAGTTGGAAAACACTAGATTTTTAGTATCATCCTCACCTCATATAAGGTCAGGAGAATCTACACAAAGAATAATGATGGACGTTGCAATCGCATTGCTTCCTGCTTTGATTTCAGGCGTTTGGTTCTTCGGATTAAAAGCATTGTGGCTGACTGTTGTCGGCGTAGCTTTCGCAGTTGCAACTGAAGTAGTAATGCAAAAGATAATGAAGAGACCTGTTACTGTTAAGGATTTTAGTGCTGTTGTAACAGGCATATTGATAGCGTTTAACGTACCTGTTACTTTGCCATGGTGGATGGTAGCCATAGGCTCAATATTCGCTATAGCAATAGTAAAACAAGCTTTTGGTGGAGTAGGTTACAATTTTGTTAACCCTGCACTGGCTGCAAGAGCAGTGCTATTGGCATCATGGCCGGTAGACATGACAGCTTGGGTACAGCCTGGAGCAGATGCAATTTCTACTGCAACACCACTTGCTATACTTAAGGGCACAGAAGCAACCGGTGTTCTTCCGAGTCTTTGGAGCATGTTTGTAGGTAACATTGGCGGTTCTATCGGTGAAACTTCAGCTTTGGCACTTTTAATCGGCGGTCTTTATCTGATTTATAGAAAAGTAATAAGCCCAAGAATCCCGGTAACATATATTGCAACTGTAGGTATTTTCGCATTCATATTCAGCGGCTTTGATTTAGCAATCGTTCCATACCACATTTTTGCCGGCGGATTATTCCTGGGTGCAATATTTATGGCTACTGACTATTCATCATCACCAATGACAGCAAAGGGACAAATTATATTTGCGGTTGGTTTGGGATTAATGACTAGTATCATAAGATTCTTCGGAGGATATCCGGAAGGTGTATCCTACTCAATACTTCTAATGAATGTTGTGACTCCTCTGATTGATAGATTCACAATGCCAAGGAAATTTGGGGAGGTGAAGGCTCGTGCGTGATTATATTAGATTGTCAGGTGTACTTTTAATAATATGTGCGATTGCTGCAGTATTGTTAGGTATTACAAATGATGTAACTTATCCAAAAATCCAAGAGCAAATAGCAATGGCAAATGACGAAGCTAGAAAGCAGGTTGTCCCTGCTGCTGAATCCTTCGAAGCCTTGGATGAAGCTGCGATGGCCGATGTATTGGCAAATCCGGCTTACAATGTCGTAAAAGATGTTTACCAGGCAAAAGCTGGCGGTAATGTTGTAGGTTACGCAGTATCAGTTGCGCCAAAGGGTTATGGCGGTGCAGTTGAGATGATTGTGGGCGTAGACGTAAATGGAGCTGTCCAAGGAGTTAAGGTTGGAACAAACAATGAAACTCCCGGACTTGGCAAAAATGCTGAAAAGCCTAGCTTTAGCGAACAGTTCAACGGGAAAACTTGGGATAGCGACGTGAATGTTATAAAGAGTGGTGCTCCAAAGGAAAATGAAATAACTGCAATTTCCGGTGCTACTATAACATCAAAGGCAGTAGCTGCAGGCGTAAACCAAGCGTTGAGCTTAGTAAAAGAATTATCCGGTAAATAATCGACGATGTTGGAGGTGGAAAAATGAATAGACTATGGAAAGATCTCACTAATGGTCTGATTAAAGAAAATCCGACCTTGAGATTGGTTTTAGGAACCTGTCCTACCCTTGCCGTAACAACAGCTGTTTTCAACGGTATTGGTATGGGTTTGGCAGCGACAGCTGTTTTGATAGGTTCAAACCTAATTATTTCTCTAATTAAGAAAATTGTACCTAACGAAGTAAGAATACCTGTATATGTAGTAGTCATCGCTTCCTTCGTTACGGTTGTTCAAATGCTTCTTAAGGCATATGTACCTGCTTTGGATAAGCAGTTGGGTATATTTATTCCTCTTATAGTTGTTAACTGTATTATACTTGCAAGAGCAGAGTCCTTCGCAGCTAAGAACCCTCCGTTAAATTCAGTGATGGATGGTATAGGAATGGGCTTAGGCTTCACTTTGGCATTGGTTATAATCAGTAGTGTAAGAGAGATACTTGGTGCCGGAACCTTCTTCGGAATACAACTTTTCGGCGCCAGCTTCAAACCAGCTTTAATTATGATATTGCCTCCGGGTGGTTTCATGGTATTCGGACTTACTATTGCCGCAGTTAACAGACTGACTGCCGGCAAGAAAAGCTAGGAGGTGCGGTAGATGAATTTATTAGTAATATTAGTTAGCGTTGTATTCGTAAACAACTTTGTTCTTTCAAGATTTTTAGGTATATGTCCTTTCCTTGGTGTTTCCAAGAAGCTTGAGACTGCAGTAGGTATGAGTATAGCGGTTACCTTTGTTATGGCTTTGGCATCAGTAATGAGCTGGCTGGTACAAACATACTTGCTGGTACCGCTAGGAATAGAATATATGCAAACAATTGCATTTATATTAGTTATAGCAGGTCTGGTTCAGTTTGTTGAAATGGTTATTAAGAAGACAAGCCCAACACTTTATCAGGCACTAGGCGTTTACTTGCCGCTTATAACAACAAACTGTGCAGTTCTTGGTGTTGCCATATTAAATATCCAAAGCAACTTTAATCTTATTGAAACATTAGTAAACGGTGTCGGAGGAGGCTTGAGCTTTACATTGGCAATAGTATTATTCGCCGGTGTAAGAGAAAGACTTGAGACAGCACCAATACCAAAGGCATTGGAAGGCTTCCCAATAGCTATGCTGGCAGCAAGCTTATTGTCAATAGCGTTCTTTGCTTTCCAAGGTTTAATTTAATAGTTATTCAAACAAATTATCGGTAATGAGGTGAAAATATTGTTAAATAGTGTAATTTGGCCGGTAGTAACATTGGGTGGACTAGCTATCCTATTTGGTATTGTACTTGCCTTTGCCTCCAAAAAGTTTGCCGTTGCGGTTAATCCAAAAACAGCTGAGGTAAGAGAAGTATTACCGGGAGCAAACTGTGGTGGTTGTGGTTTCGCTGGTTGCGATGCTTTGGCAGATGCAATATCAAGCGGCAAAGCAGCTGTTACAGCATGTCCTGTAGGTGGCAGCGAACTGGCTGAGAAGCTAGCCCAAATTATGGGTGTTACTGCAGACGCAACAGAAAAGAAAGTAGCAAGAGTACTTTGCGGCGGTGATTGTAACAATGCAAAGGAAAAGTATGAATATCAAGGTATTGAAGACTGTAAAGCAGCTGAAGCTCTGGCTGGAGGTTCAAAGAGCTGCAAATACGGTTGTACTGGTTTAGGCAGCTGCGTAAAGGCATGTCCTTTTGATGCTATACACGTTGTTAACGGCGTTGCAGTAGTAGATGAAGAGAAGTGTACTGCATGTGCTAAATGCGTAGCGGTATGTCCGAAGAACATAATTGAGCTTGTTCCGGTTTCAAATGAAGTAAGAGTACTTTGCAAGAATCAAGAGAAGGGCAAAGATGTTATGCAATCCTGTAAGGTTGGATGTATTGCTTGTCAAAAGTGCGTAAAGGTATGTAAGTTTGACGCTATAGTATTCGAAAACAACCTTGCAAGAATTGATTACAGCAAATGTACAAATTGTATGATGTGCGCTGAAGCATGTCCTACAAAGACAATCTATGCAAACTTCAATAACAGAAAAAAGGCAAAAGTAATTGATGACAAATGCATAGGCTGCACAATCTGTGCAAAGAACTGTAACTTCGAAGCAATCGAAGGTGAATTGAAGGGCAAGCACGTAGTGCTGGAAGATAAATGCGTTGGATGCGGAGTATGCTATGAAAAGTGTCCAAAAGACGCAATTGAAATGAAATAAAAATCGCATAAAAAAAGCGGAATAGATATTCCGCTTTTTTTTATGCGATAATACTATGAAGTCGAAAGTTGTATACATATGTTATACAAAAATTACCAATACACTTTTTTCTATTTATACCGACTTTACATAAACGGTTGACGAATTTATATACTATAGCTTTCGATTTATTAACAGCAGAAAATAATTTCGTGCTATCTGAATAACGGAAATTGCATAACACGGGATAAAAGCATTAAGTATGGAAAATATGTAACGCATAGGAAAATAAAAAAATTTTCACAAGGTATTTCATAAATGAATTCCTTTGTTGTAAAATTATACAAAGGAAGCCTTTAATGTTGCAGTATGTATATTTAAATGCTAAACTGGTTATGAGTAGAAAATTGTCACAAATTGCTCTGCGTTAATTTTCTATCATTTCAATTACTTCTTGTTTGTTTTTATTTAACTATATAAATCGCACTAATGCTTATACATTTTAATAAGTTAATGCTGTGTGATTTATAAACAGAGGAGTACATTTCGTGCTATCTGAGCCATGCAAATTGAATAGCACGAAATATATAGGTAAAAATAGAGTTATAGAATGGAGATGGGTAAAATGTCGAGAGGTTACAGCAGAGGGAATGGCTGGATATTATTTTTGATGATTATGTCCGGTATTCTCATTGGAGGTTTCTTAGGTGAACTATTAGGACAATATGTTCCAATACTTAAGTATGGCATGAGCTTTGGAGTCAGTACCCATACCTGGAATTTAAGAATCCTTCAGCTAACATTGGGTTTCACTTTTAACATCAATATGTTTAGCGTGATAGGAATAATCGCTGCTATCTTCTTTTATAACAAAATGAAGTAGCAGATAACCAAGGAGTGTTCTATGAACATAATACTTGCATCAAATTCTCCACGTAGAAGAGAGATACTAAATCAACTAAATTTAGATTTTAAGATTATACCGTCAGGTTTTGAAGAACTTCCGGTAGAAATGGAACCAAAGGCATTAGCAGAGCACTTTGCGTATATGAAGGCAAAGGATGTCTTTGAAAGGTATGAGAAGACAACTGATGAAGATACTTACATACTAGGCTCAGACACAATTGTGTATAACGGAAGAGTCATGGGTAAGCCGAAGGATGAACGGGATGCTTATGAAATGCTAAAGGAGCTAAGCGGTAAGGAACATAAGGTTATATCCGGGGTTTCGGTTATTGAGACATCTACAGGGAAGAGTATTACAAGGCATGAGGCTACTATAGTATGCTTCAGAGAGTTATCAGATAAAGAGATTTGGAACTATATAGCGAGCGGAGAACCGAGAGATAAGGCAGGCTCATATGCTATTCAAGGCATAGGCTCTCTTTTTGTCAGGGAGATAAAGGGCTGCTACTTCAATGTAGTGGGACTTCCTGTGCAGAAGCTGAATGAGATTATGAACGAGTTTGGTAAGTTCTTGATTTAAGAATTTTTGTCTGAAGGATTTATATGATTTTATTCTGAATGTAAAGGTGTGCTGCTTATGAGTGAAACCAATAGTAAAGCCAGAATTAAAGATCTTCCTGAGAATGAGAGACCTCGTGAAAAGTTAATGAAATACGGGGCTGAAGCATTATCAAATGCAGAATTATTGGCTATACTAATAAGAATGGGAACAAAAAATGAAAGTGCTCTAGACGTAGCATATAAAATACTCAAGCAGCAGGGCGGAATAGGCTTTTT
>JAQZBM010000326.1 GCA_029238945.1 Clostridia bacterium | reverse complement strand
CTCAAGATTTTCTAATAGAAGAATCAAAAGAAGCTGCAGGCTTCTTTAATGTAGCGGGAATTGATTCACCCGGTCTTACATCGGCTCCTGCCATAGCGGAGTATGTAATAGAATTAGTAAAAACAAGAATAGAGAGCTTAGAGATTAAACCAGACTTTAATCCGAACAGAAGACCTAATATTCACTTTATGGAGCTGTCTGATATCGAGAAAGCGAAGCTTATTGAGAAGGACCCCGGATATGGAAGAATTATCTGCCGTTGTGAACAAATTACTGAAGGAGAAATTGTAGATGTCATCAGAAGGAAGGCTGGAGCAAGAACGGTAGATGGAGTAAAGAGAAGAGCAAGACCGGGCTCAGGAAGATGCCAGGGTGGATTCTGTGCTCCCAGAGTAATGGAAATTCTTGCGAGAGAATTGGAGATGGATATTACTGAGGTTGTAAAGGATAGACCGGATTCTTATATATTGACGGGAAAAACCAAGTAAGAAATATACACGATAGGAGGGAGCATTTTGTTGCATTATGATATTGTAGTAATCGGCGGCGGTCCCGCAGGGCTTGCAGCTGCTATAGAAGCCCGCAAAAATGGGGCGAAAAATATATTAGTAATTGAGAGAGACAGAGAATTGGGAGGAATACTGCAGCAGTGTATTCACAATGGATTTGGACTCCACACCTTCAAAGAGGAGCTTACAGGTCCGGAATATGCGGAACGGTTTATCAAAGAGCTGATTACCATGGGCATAGAATATAAGCTGGATACAATGGTCATTGAGATTTCAGGCAATAAAGCAATTACAGCTATGAACTCAACTGAGGGAATACTTCATATACAGGCTAAGGCTATAATATTGGCAATGGGCTGCAGAGAAAGAACAAGAGGAGCTGTCAGAATACCGGGAACCAGGCCGGCGGGAGTCTTGACAGCTGGAACAGCACAGAGATTTGTTAATATTGAAGGCTATATGATTGGAAAAAGAGTGGTTATTCTTGGTTCGGGAGATATCGGACTTATAATGGCAAGACGTCTGACCCTTGAAGGTGCTGACGTGCTTGCTGTTGCAGAGTTAATGCCATACTCGGGAGGATTGACAAGAAATATTGTTCAATGCGTAGAGGATTTTGACATCCCACTCTATTTAAGCCATACAGTAGTAAGCATTGAAGGAAATGACAGAGTAAAAGCCGTAACCATTGCTCAGGTTGATAAAAATCTTAAGCCGATAAAGGGCACAGAAAAGCGATTTGAATGCGATACTTTACTGCTATCTGTAGGATTGATTCCTGAAAACGAGCTTACAAAATCTGCAGGCATTGAGCTTGACAATGTAACAGGAGGCCCGATTGTAAACGAAGCTATGGAAACATCTGTTGAAGGAATTTTTGCTTGCGGCAATGTTGTTCATGTACATGACCTGGTAGACTGGGTCACAGAAGAAAGTAAAAGAGCGGGCAGGAGTGCGGCTAAATATATTGCAGGCAAGACAGAAAGAAATTGTAAAACCATAAAGGTAAAGGGAATAAATGGAGTACGTTATGTTGTACCTCATCAAATAAGGCTGGATAATGTAGAACGAACAGTTGAGCTGATGATGCGTGTAGATAATGTCTATAAAGATATAAAGCTTGTAATAAAGAGTGGCGGAGAGGTAATAAAAGAGGTGAAACGAAGCCATGCTGCTCCGGGAGAAATGGAAAACATTAAGCTGGATTTGAGTAAATTTACTCCGGGTGATAGTGATGAAATTTATATAGAAGTTGTTAAAGAGGAGGCATAAACATGGAAGCTAAAAATATGATTTGTATTGTTTGCCCCTTAGGCTGCAAGTTAAAGGTTACTAAGAATGATGCAAGCCCGACAGGCTACGATGTTGAAGGAAACACATGTTTCAGGGGTGCGGAATATGGGATTAAAGAAATGACTAATCCTACAAGAGCACTGACAACAACAGTTACTATATACGGTGCTGCTATGAAAAGGCTTCCGGTTAGAACCTCAGGAACGATTCCAAAGCATCTGCTAAAACAAGCAATGGAAGTTATTAATAAGGTGGAGGTCAAGGCACCAATCCAAACAGGTCAGGTTATTATAAAGAATATACTGAATACAGGCGTAGACATTATAGCCTCTAGGAATATATATCAAGATTCCTTCAGTCTAGGGATAAATTTGTTAGTAATAAATAATTTGAAGGAGGTAGAGTATGCTTATTGGAGATGGGGAAGTTGTTTTTAGACTAGTTTTATCAGCTATTGCAGGAGGCGTTGTCGGCATAGAAAGAGAGGCTAACCACAGCTCTGCCGGACTTAGAACGCATATATTAGTTACTTTAGGCTCTACCCTTATTATGCTGATATCTATGTATGGCTTTCAGGGGCTTGGTGTAAATAATAGTGGGGGAGAGCCTGCCAGATTAGCAGCACAAGTAGTCAGCGGAATAGGATTCCTGGGAGCGGGAACCATCTTGAGAAACGGAAATAATATTCGAGGATTAACTACTGCTGCAAGTATTTGGGTTTGTGGAGGTATAGGATTGGCTATAGGTAATGGTTATTATTTAGGGGGAATTGCTACTACAATAATAGTTTTATTTTCCTTAAGAGGTTTGGGATTTATACAGAAGAAAATATTCAAAAACCAATATAAATTGTTAATTGTCCAATGTAAAGAGCGAGCTGGGTTAATAGGTGACATTGGAATTATATTAGGCAAAAGTAATATTAGTATTAAGGACATTAAGGTTGATAGTGAAGATAATATTGGAGAAGAAGAAGGTCATATGATAGAAATTAAGTTTATGGTGCAGCTGCCACCTAAACTTACAAATGAAGGTTTTCTTGATGAAATTCTACAAGTGCATGGAGTGGAAACTGCAACTTGGAAGGGCGATATAGAAAAAGCTTATCTATTCTAAATTCTAACTGCAGAAGCTTTTTATCAAGATATAAGTCATGATATCATCAATGCCACTAGAGGCAATAACCAAATATACCCTGCAAAAGCGTCAGTGATAAAGACATCACAGGCGCTTTTGTGGTTTATAAGGCTCCTTTCTTTTTATGACTGTTAGCTTTATATAGCTTATTATGTATTTTTCTTACGAAAGGATATTGCGGTATAATGCGGAATAATATAAAAGTGATACTATAGTTTTATGGGCCGGCTGTGTGCAATAAATCATTGATATTTAAAGGTAAATGTTTACATTGAATTTGCCTTTTGATAGTATAAAAGTCAGAAGGTATATTACATAACCTTAGAAGGAAGGAAAGCAGATATGCACTTTAAGGACGCGAAGGGGATACTCTCAAAGTATAACGGCATGAATATATATAGGGGCTGTACTCATGGCTGCATCTACTGTGACAGCAGAAGCAAATGCTACAATATGCAGCATGCTTTTGAGGATATAGAGGTCAAAAGCAATGCACCGGAATTGCTGGAGCTGTCACTTCGCAGGAAGCGCAGCAAGTGCATGATAGGTACAGGAGCAATGTGTGACCCCTATATGCATGCTGAGACTAAGCTGAACCATACGCGTAAGTGCCTTCAAATTATTGATA
>JAQZBM010000092.1 GCA_029238945.1 Clostridia bacterium | reverse complement strand
TAGTTATACGTTTGCTGGACAGGTCTAATTTCCTTTCATCCAAATCAGAGCTAGGCTTTAACCGGCATAATCTTCAGCTTCTGGACAAGCTTATAAAGTATCCAAATGGTATAATACTTGTTACAGGACCTACAGGAAGCGGTAAGAGCACTACCCTTTATGCAGTTTTGAAGGAGCTGAACAGTCCAAATAGAAATATTATTACTGTAGAAGATCCTGTTGAGTATAGACTGGACGGAATTAATCAGGTACAGGTAAATAATAAGGCAGGAATGTCCTTCGCAAGCGGGCTAAGGTCTATATTGCGGCAGGACCCTGATATAATAATGATTGGTGAGATTAGAGACTCTGAAACTGCGGAGATAGCAGTGAGGGCTTCTATAACAGGACACCTGGTGCTTAGCACTATGCATACCAATGATGCACCTTCTACAGTTACAAGACTTGTGGATATGGGTATTGAGCCATATCTGGTCTCTGCATCTGTAGTGGGAGTAGTAGCGCAAAGACTTGTTCGCAGAGTCTGCCCGGTCTGCAAAGAGAAATACAGCGCAACAGAATTTGAGAAGCAGATGCTGGGTATGACTTCAGATGTAGTACTCTATAAAGGAGCGGGCTGCAGTGCTTGCAGCGGTACAGGCTATAGAGGCAGAACAGCCATACATGAGGTTATGCCTGTGACTAGAGATATCAGAAGCCTTATAGAAAACAGGGCAAGCATTGATGATGTAAGAACTGCTTCGGCTGCAAATGGCACCATCAGCTTGAGAGAGAGCTGCAAACAGCTTGTGCTGGAAGGAGTTACGACAGCAGAAGAAATGATTAGAGTAACCTATAGTATAGATTAGTCAGAGCAGGGAGTGAACCTATGGCTAGATACAAGTATAAGGCCTTGACTGCTCAGGGTACTGCAGTTCAGGGTATATATGAAGCTAAGTCAAAGGATGATGTACTTATCATGCTTAGACAGCATCAATATTTCCCTGTAAGTATAGTTTTGCAGTCGGAAGGCAGAGAAATAGAGCTTAAGAAGCTGTTCAAGAAGGTAGGGACCAAAGACATAGCAGTGTTTTGCCGTCAGTTTTACTCTATGTTGAATGCCGGCGTGTCCTTGATTAGCTGCCTGGATATTTTGAGGCAGCAGACAGAAAATAAGCATCTTAAAAATACCTTAAGCGGAGTTTTTGATAAGGTGCAGCAGGGACTGACCTTGTCTGAGGCAATGAGAAAAAACACTGACGTGTTTCCGGAGCTTCTTATAAATATGATTGTTGCAGGAGAAGCCAGCGGCAATTTGGATGCTATATTGGACAGAATGGCGGCTCACTATGAAAGAGAAACGAAAATTACAGGCAAGGTAAAGGGTGCTATGATGTATCCCTTGGTACTTGCCATAGTTGCAGTATTTGTGGTAATATTTCTTCTGGCATTTGTACTGCCTCAGTTCATAGGGATGTTTGAGAGCAATGGAGCAGCGCTTCCGCTTCCCACCAGAATGCTGATGGCAGCAAGCAGAAGTTTGACAGGCTACTGGTATTTATATTTAATTGCAGTAATAGCAGTTGCAGCACTCATTAGAAGACTTCTCAAGGTTCCAAAGGTCAGATACAAGCTGGATTGGTACAAGCTTAAGCTGCCTGTACTGAGAGTTGCAAACCAAAAGCTTATAACCTCCAGATTTGCCAGAACCTTGGCTACGCTTATTTCCAGCGGCATGCCGCTGTTGCAGGCTCTGGACATTGTATCTAAGATAGTGAATAACAAGTATGTAGAACAAGGACTTACAAAGGTCAGAGAGGATGTAAGCAGAGGCGTACTGCTCTCTACACCCATAAAAGAAATGAATCTGTTTCCTCCCATGCTGGTCTCTATGATAGCTGTTGGCGAGGAGTCCGGAGAACTGGAAGAGATACTTAACAGGACGGCAAGCTATTATGATGAAGAAGCAGAAACGGCTATGGAAGCAATGACAAGACTGGTTGAACCCTTGATGCTTGTAGTAATGGCTGTTGTAATCGGCTCAATAGTAGCAGCAATGATACTGCCGCTGTTTGATATGATGACTAATGTTCAAATGTAACATAAAGTAATCTTAGAAGGAGGTGAGAAAATGAAAAAAATGTACAATATGATAAACAATAAAAAAGGTTTTACTCTTATCGAACTTATAATCGTTGTTGCTATAATTGGAATAATTGCTGCTGTTGCCATACCAAAGTTTGGCAATGTTCAGGCAGATGCCAAAAATAAAGCGGATGCTGCAACTATTAAGACAATAAATAATGCTATACAACTTTACACTGTGCAAAACAATTTATCAAGCTTTTTAGGCGTTAGTGATAAGAATACTTCTCCGAGCTATACAATAACTGATGGATGCGGAGTAGATACTGTTATCGAGGTTTTAGAAGCAAGGGGTGCTTTGCAAAGTGGTGCTCATTTGAATGATCCAAGTGGTTGGACTTATAATTCAACTACAAATCAAGTTGAGTAAAGCTAATTAACTAACATTTTTCTCCTGCTCAGCATATCTGAGCAGGAGGCAATCTTTTTTTATAGGAGGAGAACATGCTTACAATAAAAATATTAATTTTCCTGCTAGGCTTGGCAATAGGTTCTTTTCTCAATGTATGCATATACAGGATACCTGCAAATGAATCAATAGCATACCCTCCATCACACTGTCCCAAGTGCAGTCATAAGCTCAGTGCATTGGATTTGATTCCTGTACTGGGGTATATCATAAATTTGGGTAGATGCAGATACTGTAAGGAGAAAATATCTTTGCAGTACCCTATAATTGAGCTTTTTACAGCTGTGCTTTTCCTTTTTCTTTTTGAAAGGTTCGGGTTAAGCATATATTTTGCTAAATATGCAGTGCTTGCTAGCCTGCTTATCGTTATAGCATCCATTGATTTGAAAACACAGGAGATACCGGACAGGCTGATAGTATTCGGTTTGATTGCCGGCTTACTCTTTAACTTATATAATATCAGAATAAATATGGTACAAGGCTTACTAGGCTTTATACTAGGGGGAGGCAGCTTCCTCATAATAGCAATGGTAACAAAGGGTGCCATGGGAGGGGGAGACATCAAGCTTATGGCAGTGCTGGGCCTCTTCTTCGGCTGGCAGCTTACTATTCTTATAGCTTTGATTTCCTTTGTACTTGGAGCTTTTATATCACTAATACTTATTACGGCAAAGATAAAAGGCAGAAAGGACTACATACCCTTTGGACCATTTATTGCAGCTGCCGCAATAATAGCCTTATTCTATGGACATCAGATACTTGAGCTTTACTTGCAGAGTATCACATAGAAGCAATCTGGGGGGATTTAAGTGATGCAGAAAAATATAGTTTCTATAGATATCGGTTCCTGCAAATCAAAGCTGGTTGTAGGAAGGCAGGAAGGTAATACAGTAGCAATAGAAAAAGCTGTTTTGTTAGATACTCCACAGGGCTGCCAGAAGGACGGAAACCTGATCACACTCAGTAAAGAGTATGATCAGCTTGTAGCTGGCATTGGCGGAGCTTTGACAAAGCTAAAGCTAAGAACAAAAAACGTTGCATTTACGGTGCAAAGTACCTCAATCATCAGAAGAGAGCTGGAAATGCCGCGGGTAAAGATAAATGAGTTGGAAAGCATGATTAGATACGAAATTGAGCAGTATCTGCCCATAGATCTGAGTGAGTACATAATAGATTATAAGGTTCAGGAGGGAAAAAAGGAGGTCAGCGACAGTACTATGAGAGTATTAATCGCTGCAATGCCTGGTGAAATCGCCTCCAAACACGTAGAGTTAGCAGGGAGACTTGGCTTGGAACCCAAGGTGATGGATATTAACTCAAATGCCATATCAAAGCTGTTTGGAGACAGCGATTTTAACAAAACCATAGCTCTTCTCGACATAGGATATAACAGCATTAATATATCCATAGTATCAGGAGGTCTCTTTCAGTTCAGCAGACTTATACCTTACGGCGGAAGTGAGCTGATAGCAGCCGTTGCCGAAGCCTATGGCATAGGCTTGAAGGAAGCTGAGCAGAAGATAATATCAGATGCCGATTTGAAGAGTACTGTTGATGTAGGAGAGTTGAACAAAACTTTAAAAGGCATAGTAGACAGATGGAGCGATGACATTCAAAGAGTTTTTCAGTTTTATAAGACAAGAAATTCAAAGAACAACATAGATGAAATATATTTATACGGCGGATTGTCAAGCCTTCGGGGGATGCCGGAATACATGACGAAGACTCTGAATATGCCGGTAAGCAAGATAAAAACCATAAGCAGCATTAAAATGGACAAGCATTGCGATGGAATAAATTTAGAGTACTTCCTTAATGCAATTGGTGCAATTATTAGAAAGTAGGTAAAACACTCATGAAAGATTTCAACTTTTTTTCGCCTTATCTGAAAGAAAAACGAAATAAACAGTTGAAAAAGAATTATATAGCAGCAGTAAGCTCTGCTGTTGTCATAGGCTTGATTTCATTTACTGCACTGAATTTTTATCAGGCAGACCAATACAACAGGAAAATAAGTGAGGTAGAAAGCTACATCAGCCTTCAAGAGACTTTAGATTTGGTGCGCAAATACGAGGATGCGAAGAAGAATACCGAACTGACGAAGATATATCTTGAGAAGGTTGAGGCAGTTGACGCTGCTATCAAGAATACTGATGTGATTAATACAGAGCTTTTGGATAAGCTTAATTCTGTCATGCCCGCAGATGCATTCCTACTAAGTCTGTCAGCAGGCGAAAAGGCAATAGAAATGCAGTATGCCATTAGCAGTGTAACATCTGCAGCAGAGATAGAGCATAATTTGAGAGCCCTTGAGATATTTGAGAAGGTTCATATAAATATTATAAATTCTGAGACAAGCAAAACAGTAAGCATAAGCTGTACGCTAAAGGATGTGAGCAGTAGATGAAACTGACAAAGAGAGAGAAAATATTGCTCGTGATTTTAGGCCTATGTGCTGTTTTGGCACTGCTGTATTATGCCGTTATAACACCACAGTTGAGCATGGTAAGCAAACTTGAGGGTAAGGCACAGGAGTATAGTCAGACACTGGAGAGCATTAAGTCGAAAGCGAGCACAGAAAATCCTGTGTTTAAGGAATATAAAATACTAAATGCAAAGGCTCAGGGCTTTATGCAAGGGTATTATCCAAGCATAATTCAAGAGAGCATCCTTATAATGCTGGATAGCAAGATAAAGGAGTCCGGCATTGAGGTAAGCACCATAAGCTTCACAGAACCTGCCTGGGTGCAGTTAAGCCAAAGCAAGGAAGAGCAGCCTCAGCAAAGCAATGAGCTGAAGGAACTGGCGGAACAAATAACAGGTGAAGCTAAAGCTGCTCCAGCCGCACAAAACAAGGAGAGCAAAGAAAATGTTCTATCCACTGTAGAGAACATGACTGTTTCAATAGCCTTCCAAGGTACGTACAATCA
Source organism: Clostridia bacterium (assembly GCA_029238945.1). GTDB lineage: Bacteria > Bacillota > Clostridia > Lutisporales > Lutisporaceae > GWB2-37-7. Next base: position 4,405 of record JAQZBM010000092.1, on the reverse strand, counting down.
GTTCTACAGCTTCTTGAAGGCAGTTGAGCAAGAAAACAGAAGCATAGTAGTAAGCAGTGTGAAGCTTGCATCCAATGGAAGTACTGCGATTGAAGGCGAGATAATATTGGATTTTTATGCCATACCAAAACCCTTCGAACAAGATGATGAGTACCTTAAATGGAGCATCGACGGAGATTACGGCAAGATAAATCCTTTCGGATATATTCCCGGCTTAAGACCTTCTACAGCTTCTGACGGCAAGGAAGAACAGGGCAGCAGAGACTTGGTGATGCGGGATTTCTTCATCACTATAAGGCCTATAACTTCAGACCTTCCCTCTGTAACCATGGGAAAGTTTGATGATAAGGAGAGAACAACATATCTGTATGCAGATAACACAGGCTATGAGGACGTTGAGCTTCAAGTACTGCAGGATGGAGATAAATACTACTATGGCTACAGGACGAAGGACTATTCATATCCTGCAGGCTACAGCAAGGATTTGATTGAGTTTGTACCTATAGGAGAAGAACTTCAGGTTTTGGTCATAAGCACTGAGAGGAACAAAGAAAAGGACCTAAACGGAGTAAGCCTAACTGTTTTGAATAAAACAAAGCAGCCTTTGAAATTGTTTGTAAGGGATGACGATGAAGGAATGCCAAGACTTAAGATAAATAAGCTTGCAGGAGATGTCTCAATAGTGAAGGAATAGGGATTTCCTGTTTGCTGTGGAAGGTTTGATTATATGATGAAGCATCTAAGAAAAAAGGATGGTTTTACACTTATAGAGCTGCTGATAACTTTAGCTATATTGGGCATTGTTATTATACCGCTGTCAAGGTTTGCCATAAGCTCAACCAAGATAAACAGCGATGCAAAAGCTTTATTGGACTCCAATAGCATAGCGCAGACCTATATGGAGAACTGGAAGGCGAAAAACCTAAGCAGCCTGATTGATGCTTCAAAGCTGGAGAGCCTCAACCAAGGCAATCCCGTACAGCTTCCTGAGGAGGATTACGAGGGCTATCAGGTGCAGACCACAATAGTACCTGTAAATCAGTATTCAACTATTGCAGCAGAAGACTATACACCTGATATGATAATAAAGATAAATGAGACTACAGGCAAGCTGAGCGTCTATCAGAGCTCGGAATTTAAGATTGCTGATTTGGCCTTGCAGCCGGAATACGTCATAGATGTGGAAAAGTCCGACGGTACAAGCGAAATTTCTATCTCAGGGCTTGATGGTATTATAAGTACTGCTTACGATGGCAGTGCAATAATTCAGATATACTGTGAAGAAGCCGAAAATGTCATTTTCAAGGTAAACAACAAGACCAACACAGGAGTGAATGTATACATCAGCAAGACAAATGAAAGCGAAAGTGCAGATATAAGCGTGGCTGCGACAACCGGAAGGGTTGACGTACACAACACCGTTTCTCAGCCATACAACAACAGCTTGTACGAAATACGAGTCGATGTCAAGAAGAACGGAAAGACTCTGACAAGCTTAAAGGGTTCTAAGATAATCGAGGTTAAATAGAGGGATTTCTATGATAAGTCAATATCTAAAATCAAAAAGAGCATCTACCCTGGCAACTACTATAATTGTGATATCAGTTATAAGCATTTTGGGAGTGGCAATACTTTCTCTGGCTGTTATGAACTATAAAGCCAGAGTTTTTGATAAGCAGCAAAAAGCAAACTTCTACCTGGCTGAATCAGGGACTGAGGAAACCTATGCCAAGCTTATAGATATTATGAATGCAGCTATTGACTTAGGCAATCAGTGCATACAGGATTTCAGCAGCGACAGCTTCTCCGACACCTATAGAGAATATTTTGATGAAGAACAGTATGAGCTATATAAATACGGCTTTACAGCCTTTCTTGAAGGTGAGAAAAGCAAGGTGCTAAAGGGAGAAAGCAGCAGCTATATTGACGAGAATCTGGCTGTGAAGGACCAGGCTGTTCAAGAGCTCTTTGACTCTATGTTCAAAGCGGTATATAAGGGGTATGCCAATGAAAACATACCCGGTGCCTTGGATATCAGCACATATGAGTCCATACCCGATTTGAACAGGTTTGAATTGGTTTCCAGTCTCAAGCCCTTTGTTTTATCAGAAGCAGAAGTCTCCGACACCTACGATATAGACATTACATCAATTACCTATAATCAGGATAAGGATACTGAAGATTTAAGCAAGTATAAGTCTAAGGAAATAAATATGAAGCTTCAGCTTAAGGTGCCAAGCTATGGGGATAACTATAGTTCAGTCAGGAAAACAGCGAGCATCAACGAAAACCCTTTGTGGAGCAAGGCTCTTACAGCGGATAAGGCAATTATAGTAAGAGGCAATGCAGCTGATGTTTCTATAAATGGAGATGTTTACGCATACGGGTTGAAGCCTGAGGGGTATGAAGCCGGCAAGAATCCGCTGAACTACAGCGGTATAATTCTTGACTCAGAGGGAATGGTCTCAGATAAAAGCCGTCTTGTCATTAATGGAAATGCTGTTACTGACAGCTATATCATGCCTACAAGCAGCAACTCCCTAATCAATATAAAGGGCAGCGTTTTCTGCAATTCTCTCGCCATTCCGGAGACTGTAAGCTCAGCGGTTATAGAGATTACAGGCAATGGAGGCGTATATGCCTCTGATGACATAGAGCTGAACGGTACAAGATCGGAAATTAATATTGAGGGCAGCTTCTATGGCTTTGAGGATGGAGAAACAGGTCATGATAAAAGCAGCAGCATAGTGATAAACAGCAGCGACATAGATTTGGCAGAGGGTTCAAAGCTGAAAATAACAGGAGAAGTATTCCTTGCAGGCACGGTGTATATAAATACAGATTCTCCGGTGCCTGAGGAAAAAGGATATCAGACAGGGGACAGTGTAGCAGTCAGAAAGAGCGGCAATCCGGATAACCCGGACCTCAGCAATTACATGTCCTACTCTGAGGACTATGCATTAAGGGATGAAGAAGGAAAAATGGAGGAAGAGGACAAGAAGTTCCTGAAAGAATCTATAGAGTTTATTAATTATCCGCCCCTATATCTGGCATATAACTTTTTCCAGCTTGCGGACCAGCAGGGGGAAAGCTTCTTCAAAGCAAAGACCAGAAGCCGTTATGCATATCTTTTCTATAAGTATAAGGACGAACCTAGTATCACAAACCCGGATTTCAAGCTAAATCTGGACCAGAACGGCAATATAGATATAGACTACAGCAAGGTCATCTACTCCCTGGGTAACATTGTCTCAAAGGGAACTATGTATCAGCAGCGTTTGATAAGCGACCCCCTTTATGATAATTACAGATACAACTATAAAAATAAATATAATTTCTATGTAAATAAGCTGGCTACAGTTTATAAGCATGCAGCAAATGCCGGCTATGACGATGCTAAGCTTGGAATAGAAGACTATGTGAGCTTTACAGACTACGACAACCTGGACCAGACAGCACAGAAGTATAAAGAGCTTGTATTTGTCCATGATGACGCCAAGCCTCTGCTTATAAGAGGACGTATGGGTGATATACCTGCGGCTTTGACAGGAGTGGCAGGTACGGATTACTACATAAAGGATTTGGGTATAGACAATGAACTGAAGGGAATTGTTGTTACAAAAGGAGATGTATACGTCACAGGGGAGGTTAACTATTACGGAACCATCATAACAACCGGAAGTATCTATATTTTGGACGGCAATAAGAAAACCTTCAACAATTCCTACAGCGTGCAGCAGTACCTATGGAACAAAATATACAATACCAATATAAGCACTACAGAAACCTTATATAATCTTTTTAAGAACAGCAGCCTGTACCCTGATATGTCGGGAGAGGTAACAGTATCAAGCACAGCTGATACCATAAGTACCTATAAGAAATATGATGACATCCTTACCATAGTAGAATGGAAAAAAGTGAAATAGCAATTGGATGGTGCTATCTATGAATAAGCTGATAAAAAATAGAAAAGGCTTCACACTGGTTGAGCTGATATTGGTGCTTGCATTGCTTTCTATTGTTATGGTACCTTTGAGCTCCTTCATGATAGTAAACTACAAGTATCTGAACAAGGCAAACAAGCAGATTGAAGCTCAGGCAGAAGCAGAAAGTGCTGTAAATGCCATAAGCGGCATACTGCAGAGTGCCAAAGAAGCTGCAGCAAGAAGCTTTGTAGACGGTAATCCTTCGCAAGGGGTAGAAAGAATGGTTTTTGAGCTTGCTGACGGCAGCTATACGGTTTTCCAATATGTAGACTCTGATTCAGACGGAAGCCGTGACGCAGTTTGTGCAAAAAATACATCGGATATAAATGAGCTTATAGCTTCCTCTGAAATACAGGCTACAGCCATAGCAAGAAACGTAGCATTTTTCAATATAGAACTGAAGCCTGATAATGATG
>JAQZBM010000091.1 GCA_029238945.1 Clostridia bacterium | reverse complement strand
CAGAGCTTTTGAAGAGGCGGGCGGCAGGGTGCAGACCTTGGTAATACGCAACTTGAGTCCCACTGACATAGAGGACTCCATAATAAGGCTTGTAAACGGCATCAATGCCTCGCAGATAATTGCACTGCCGGGCGGATTCAGTGCAGGAGACGAGCCTGACGGTTCAGGCAAGTTTATAGCAGCCATGTTCAGAAATCCCAGAGTGAAGGAAGCGGTAGGGAAGCTTCTAAGGCAGAGAGACGGGTTGATGTTGGGAATATGCAATGGCTTCCAGGCTTTAATAAAGCTGGGTCTGGTGCCTTACGGCGAAATAATGAATATAGATGAGGACAGTCCTACTCTTACCTACAATAGCAGCGGCAGGCACGTATCCTGTATGGTGAAGACACGAGTGGTATCAAATCTGTCTCCTTGGTTCAACAATGTAAAGCCCGGGGATACTCATGATATTCCTGTTTCACACGGTGAGGGCAGATTTGTGGTGAAGGATGCGCTATATCAGAAGCTTCTGGAAAACGGTCAGATAGCTACTCAGTATGTGGGTATTAATCCAAATGGTTCAATGTACAACGTAGAGGGAATAACAAGTCCTGACGGAAGGGTTCTTGGCAAGATGGCACATTCGGAGCGTATAGGACGCAGTGTAGCTGCCAATGTCCCTGGACAGAAGAATCAAGGCTTGTTTGATGCAGGAGTAAGATACTATCTATAAAGTAAATAATAAGGAGGAGAAAATATGCAAGATAAAACACCGAAGGCTGCAGTTATAATGGGCAGCGATTCAGACCTTCCCATAGTAAGAAAAGCTGTAGAGATATTGAAGAAATTTGATATAGAATATGAGGTCAGTGTTATATCGGCACACAGAACACCGGATATCGCTGTGGAATATGCAAGCAAAGCAGAAGAGAGAGGCTTTGAAGTGATTATTGCAGCAGCAGGCAAGGCAGCTCATCTTCCGGGTGTCATAGCAGCTTTGACTACTCTGCCGGTAATTGGCATACCAATCAAGTCTTCTACTTTAGACGGCTTGGACTCCTTACTTTCTATAGTGCAGATGCCGGCAGGAATACCGGTAGCTACAGTAGCGGTAGACGGGGCGGAAAATGCGGGACTTTTGGCAGTTCAGATACTGTCTTTAAAATATACACAGCTTAAGGAAAAGTTGAAGAAGCACAGAGAAGCTATGAAGGAAGCAGTAATAGAAAAGAATATCAAGATTAAAGGGGAGGTATTTTAATATGAAAAAGCTTGAAATGTTGTATGAAGGAAAAGCAAAGAAGGTGTATAGGACAGACACGGATAATTATTATATTGTAGAGTACAAGGATGATGCTACTGCCTTTAACGGCTTAAAAAAAGGTACAATTAATGAAAAGGGTATAATGAATAACACAATATCCTCAAAGCTGTTCGAGCTGCTTGAGGAAAAAGGCATAAAGACTCACTTTGTTAAGAAGCTGAGCGACAGAGAGATGCTGGTCAAGAAGGTTCAAATAGTTCCATTGGAGGTATTGGTAAGAAACTATGCTGCAGGCTCGCTTTCAAAGCGCTACGGCATAGAGGAAGGCACTAAGCTTGGCAGCACAGTTCTTGAATTTTGTTATAAAAATGATGAGCTGGGAGATCCCTTTATAAATGAATATCATATAAAGGCTATGGGATTTGCAGCCGAAGAAGAAGTAAGGATAATAGAAAAATCGGCACTAAAAATCAATAAGGTGCTTATTGAACTTATGAAGGAGAAAAACATTGACTTGGTAGACTTTAAGCTTGAATTTGGAAGAACACCTGAGGGGGAAATTATACTGGCTGACGAGATTTCACCTGACACCTGCAGATTATGGGATGCATCAACCCATGAGAAGCTTGACAAGGACAGGTTCAGAAGAGATATGGGCAAGGTTGAAGAAGGCTACATGGAAGTTGTAAGGAGAATATGCGGTTAGAACCTAATAAACGATAGGAGATAGCGATGCAAAACATATTTTTAAGTGATTGTGACAAACCGAAGGAAGAGTGCGGTGTCATAGGAATTTACGAGAAAAATAATATTAATACAGCAGTACTTGCCTACTACGGTCTTATTGCGCTGCAGCACAGAGGTCAGGAAAGTGCCGGCTTGGCAGTGAAAAACGACGGCATCATCACCTGTTATAAGGAAATGGGACTGGTTTCAGAGGTTTTTGACAGTCAGATTTTAAATCTTCTTAAGGGAGACAGCTGCATCGGTCACGTAAGATACTCCACAACAGGAGAGAGTTTTGTAACCAACGCACAGCCTCTGGTAGTCAAGTATAAGAACGGAACCATTGCTTTAGCTCATAACGGCAATCTTGTAAATGCCCATTCGGTAAGAAGGGAAATGGAGGAGCAGGGGATGATTTTCTCCACCTCCATTGACAGTGAAATAATTGCAATGCTTATAGCGAAGAATTACAGGGACGACATTGCAGATGCCATAGTGAAAACTATGGATGTAATAAAGGGTGCTTATGCTTTGACTATAATGACAAATGATGAATTGATTGGAGTCAGAGATAAGCATGGTCTTCGTCCCTTAGTGCTGGGCAGGCTGGAAAAGGGATATGTTCTGGCATCAGAAACCTGTGCCCTGGATACTATGGGAGCAGAATTTATAAGAGATGTGAAGCCGGGCGAAATAGTGATAATTAATGAAGAAGGGATCAGAAGCGTTCAAACGAATGCCGAAGAGAAGTCCAGCTGCATATTTGAGTATATATATTTTGCAAGGCCTGACAGTGTAATAGACGGTATAAGCGTATACACATCAAGGGAAATTGCAGGCAGAATCCTTGCCAAGGAGCAACCGGCGGAGGCAGATGTCGTCATATGCGTTCCGGACTCTGGTACGCCTTCAGCCATAGGCTATGCTAAGGAATCAGGCATACCATATGCAATCGGGCTTATAAAAAACAAATATATAGGCAGAACCTTTATACAGCCCTCCCAGGAAGTAAGGGAGACTGGAGTAACTCTTAAGCTGAATCCTCTGAAGGAGGCAATTCAAGGCAAGAGAATAGTAATAGTAGACGATAGTATAGTAAGGGGCACCACCAGTAAGAAAATAGTACAAGCCTTAAGAGATGCAGGGGCAAAAGAGGTTCACGTAAGAGTAAGCTCACCGGTGGTTACTCACCCATGTTATTTCGGGATAAACACACAAAGACAGGGAGAACTGGTAGGAGCAAGTACTCTGATTGAAAGGATAAAGGAGAAAATCGGCGCAGACAGCTTGGGCTATTTAAGCTATGAAGGCTTGCTTGAATCGGTTGGAAGCACAGGCAAAGGCTATTGTGCCGCATGCTTTAACGGAAATTATCCGGTAGTTATTTCAGAAGAGTGCGATAAGCATATGTTTGAAAGAAGGTAGGGAAATGCAGAATAAGGAAGTTCAAGGAGTTACCTATAAAAGCGCAGGGGTAGACGTGGAAGCGGGCTACGAAGCAGTAAAGCTTATGAAGGAACATACCAAAAGAACCATGATACCGGGTGTAATAGGAGGAATAGGCAGCTTTGGAGGCTTCTTTGAGATAGATACGGAGAAATATAAGAAGCCGGTTTTGGTTTCCGGCACGGACGGGGTAGGCACAAAGCTTCAGATAGCATTTATGGCCGGCAGGCATGATACCATAGGCATTGACTGCGTTGCAATGTGTGTAAATGATATAGCATGCCATGGCGCTGAGCCGCTGTATTTCTTAGACTATATAGGCACAGGAGTATTGGAGCCAAAAGCAGCCGCTGACATAGTAAAGGGTGTGTGCGATGGCTGCGTAGAGGCGGGTTGTGCTCTGATTGGAGGCGAAACTGCTGAAATGCCGGGCTTCTACAAAAGAGGCGAGTATGATTTGGCAGGCTTTGCAGCAGGCGTGGTTGATAAGGATAAAATCATCAACGGAGCAAAGGTTTCTGAGGGTGATGTCATTATTGGACTTGCCTCCAGCGGTGTACACAGCAACGGATATTCATTGGTTAGGAAGCTGTTCTTTGAGTTGAATGACTATACTATAAACTCATACTTTGACGAACTGGGGTGCACTCTTGGAGAAGAGCTTTTGAAGCCAACCAGAATATATGTGAAAACCATACTTAAGCTCATTGAGACCTTTGACATAAAAGGAATCGCCCATATAACAGGGGGCGGCTTCATAGAGAATATTCCAAGGACTATTCCGGCAGGCTTGAAGGCAAGGGTGAATATTGGGAGCTACCCGATACCTGCCATATTCAACTTAATGCAAAGACTGGGTAATATAAAACAGAAGGAGATGTTCAACACCTTCAACATGGGTATAGGACTGGTGCTTATAGTATCAAAGGAGAATGCCCATGAGGTTATGTCAGCCTTGGAGGCTATGGGAGAAAGAGCCTATATGATAGGAGCTATAGCAAAGGGTGAGGGAGGCATAGAGCTGTGTCAGGACTAAATTTAGCAGTTTTGGTATCAGGAAATGGCAGCAACCTGCAGGCTCTTATTGATGCTGCATCCCAGGGGCGTATAAACGGAAGAATTGCGGCTGTAATATCTGACCGTAAGGATGCCTATGCCCTGCAAAGAGCAAATAACCACGGCATAGAAGCTATAGCACTGGATAAAAGAGAGTTTGCAGGCAAGGCTGCTTTTGATGCCGAATTGTCTAAGCAGTTTAGAAGCAGGAATATAGATTTGATAGTGCTTGCAGGATTTCTAAGTATTTTACCCACAGAAATAACTAAAGAATATGAGGGAAAGATTATAAATATACATCCGTCTCTTATACCGGCTTTTTGCGGGAAGGGCTTCTATGGTGAGAAGGTGCATAAGGCTGTAATTGAGCATGGAGCTAAGATGTCCGGCGCTACAGTGCATTTCGTGGATGAGGGCACTGACACCGGACCTATTATATTGCAGCAGTCGGTGGAGGTTGCAGAAGGAGAGACACCGGAGACCTTGGCGGCAAAGGTGCTTGTCATTGAGCATCAGCTGATAGTTAAGGCTGCAGCACTATTCTGCGAAGGCAGAATATTATTGGATGGAAAAAAGGTAATTATTTTGTGAGGAGTGATAATGTGATAAAAAGAGCTTTAATCAGCGTTTCAGATAAGACAGGTGTGGTTGAGCTGGCAAAGAGGCTGGACCAAAAGGGAATAGAGATAATATCTACAGGAGGCACAGCAGAAGCAATTAAGGCAGCGGGAATAAAGGTTATAGGCATTTCTGAGATAACAGGTTTCCCTGAGTGTCTGGACGGAAGAGTTAAGACACTGCATCCAAAGATTCACGGCGGCCTTCTGGCTATAAGAGACAATAAGGAGCACATGGAGACTCTAAGGGAATTTGACATACATACCATAGACATGGTAGTGGTGAATCTATACCCCTTCAGAAAAACCATAGAAAAGCAGGACGCGGCATTGGAGGAGGCAGTTGAGAACATTGACATCGGAGGACCGTCAATGCTGCGTGCCGCAGCAAAGAATTACAGATATGTCACTGTTGTGGTGGATCCAAAGGACTACGAAAAGGTTGTTGATGAGCTGGACAAAAATGGTGAAGTATCCCCGGAAACAAGATTCAAGCTTGCTGCCAAGGTCTTTTCACATACAGCGAGCTATGATGCTTTGATTGCAAACTACCTTTGGCAGAAGGCAGGTCTGGAGCAGTATCCCGAGACTATAACCATGACCTTCGAGAAGCTTCAGAACTTGAGATACGGAGAGAACCCCCACCAGACAGCAGCATATTATAAGGAAATGATTCCTGCAAAGGGAGGCTTGGTTAGGGCGGAGAAGCTTCACGGGAAGGAACTTTCCTTCTGCAACATAAATGATACCAACGGCGCAGTACAGGCTTTGAAGGACTTCAAGGAACCGGCGGTTGTAGCCGTGAAGCATGCGACCCCATGCGGAGTCGGAGTTGCAGAGAATATATATCAGGCTTACTTAAAGGCATATAGCGCAGACCCGGTATCCATATTTGGCGGAATAGTAGCATTGAATAGAACTGTTGATGCAGAGACTGCAGCTGAGATAAATAAGATTTTTATAGAAATAGTGATAGCGCCTTCATATACAGAGGAAGCTTTGGAGATATTGAAAAGCAAAAGAAATATAAGGATTTTGCAGCTTGAAGATATCGAGCACATTGAAGAAGGCAGACTTGAAGTGAAGAATATAAATGGAGGCATACTGCTGCAGGAAGAGGACCAAACGGATTTCAACATGCCGGAGCTGAAATACGTAACAGAACAAAAACCTACAGAAGAGCAAATGAAGGATTTATTATTCGCTTGGAAGGTGGTAAAGCATGTGAAGTCAAATGCCATAGTAGTGGCAAAAGACAACAAGACTCTTGGCATTGGCGGCGGACAGGTAAACAGGATATGGCCTACAGATATGAGCTTGGAGAGAGCAGGTGAGCATGCAAAGGGAGCTGTCATGGCATCAGATGCCTTTTTCCCCTTTAGTGATGTCGTACAGGCAGCTGCCAAGGCAGGCATCAAGGCTATCATACAGCCCGGTGGCTCCTTAAGAGACCAGGAATCTATAGATGAATGCAACAGGCAGGGTATAGCAATGGTGTTTACAGGGATGAGGCATTTTAAGCATTAGTCATATATTGAGAGGGGTAAGAATATGAAGTTGCTGGTTATCGGAAGCGGGGCTAGAGAGCATGCCTTGGTATGGAAGCTTTCTGAAAGTCCTATGGTAAATAAAATATACTGTGCGCCGGGCAATGCAGGAATTGGCAGCTTGGCAGAGTGTGTTGATATAAAAGCAGAGGATATTGAAGGACTCTTAAACTTTGCACTTATGCAAAAAATTGATTTAACGGTAGTGGGTCCGGAGGTACCTTTGGTGGCTGGAATAGCAGACGCTTTTGAGGAAAAGGGCTTAAGGATATTCGGACCCGGCAAGGCAGCTGCAAGGCTGGAAGGTAGTAAAGCCTATGCGAAGGAATTTATGCAAAGCTATGAGATTCCAACTGCAAAATACGGTGCATATAAGGATTTTGACAAGGCAGTGGCGGCGCTTCACACATATGGACTGCCTGTTGTGATAAAAGCTGACGGTCTGGCCGCAGGCAAAGGCGTAATTATTGCTCACAGCAGGCAGGAAGCGGCAGAGGCGATTGAGAGCATTATGGGTAGTAAAAAATTCGGAGAAGCGGGCAGCACTATAGTAATTGAAGAGTTTTTGAAGGGCAGGGAAGTATCTGTACTTGCTTTTGTAGACGGAAATACTGCGATACCTATGGTAAGTGCTCAAGATTACAAGAGAGCACTGGATGGGGACTTAGGTCCGAATACCGGAGGTATGGGAGCAGTTTCTCCCGCTTTTGCCTATAGCGAGTCTGATGAGGAAATAGTCAGAAGAGAGATAATTGATAAAACCTTATATGGTATGAAGCAAGAAGGTATTATCTATAAAGGCGTTCTGTACTTCGGACTTATGCTGACAGATGACGGGCCGAAGGTATTGGAGTATAACACAAGATTTGGCGACCCCGAAACAGAGGTGATTCTTCCAAGACTTCAAACCGATTTACTGCATATAATGAATTCTGTCATAGACGGAAAGCTGGAGAAAGCTGAGATACGGTGGTCGGATGACAGAGCAGTATGCGTGGTTCTTGCTTCGGGAGGCTATCCGGAGAAGTATGATACGAATTATGAGATAACAGGAGTTCAAGCTGCAGCTGAGGATGCTATGGTATTCCATGCAGGAACTAAGAACTCTGAGGTCAAGCTTGTTACGGCAGGAGGCAGGGTGCTGGTATTAAGCGCTGTGGGAGAGGATTACGACAAAGCCAGGGATAAAGCTTATGCAGCGGCCGCAAAGGTTAATTTCAGAAACGTACATTATCGCAAGGATATTGGGATAAAATAGTTAAAGTAATATTTGACCAATTAGTATAATTGACTTGAGAAGTTTATTTATGTTAAGCTAAAAGTATCTAAGAAACGAGAGGATGGTTTTGATGTCTAGATTGTCTGTAATGGTGATTAACAACTAAATAGTTGTAGAAGGCTGCTTAATATCGGCTTCAGGCTGTTTGTTAAAGTGCGCCTTCAGGACGGCACCCAAGAGTCGAGTGCTGTCAGACATCTGCCTTACAGACTGCTTCAAAACCTTTAATATAGATACACTATAAGTGTATAAATATTCTTTTGCAGTGTTATTTAAAAACGTGGCAGGATTTTCTGTCACGTTTTTTTGTTAGCAATGCGATATATGCCCGCAGAAGCATTCTACCCATCATTAGATTTGCATGTCTAATGTGAAAAGGTGGTATGTCTTATGCGGGCATTTTTGTTGACAATAATTTGATTATTATCGGAGGTTTAAGAAATGAAAGAAAAATATATCAAAGCCTTGGAATATGATGTTATACTGAACATGCTGGCTGAACAAGCCATGTCTGATAATGCAAAGCAAAAGCTCCTGGAGCTTAGGCCTTACTTAAGCGAAAGTGAAGCCAGACAGAAGCTGCAGGAGACAACTGAAGCAAGAAGTATATTGGAGAGCCAAGGCACTCCACCCCTTACTTCCATGAAGGAAATAGATAAGATTATGGTGCTGATAAGCAAGGATGCAATGCTCATACCGGAGCAGCTTGTAAGCATTGCGCAGTTTCTTACGGCCTGCAAAAGGATGAAGCAGTATCTTAAAAAGGCGGAAGTGATGAATTTGGCTGTGGCATATTACGGAAGCTCAATAAATGATTTGAGCGATCTTGCTTCGGAAATTGAGAGAGACATCAGGAATGGAATTGTAGATGATGGGGCTTCTACTAACCTGAGAGACATCCGGAGGAGAATTGAGAGTCTGGGCAGTCAGATAAAGCTTAAGCTTGACAGCCTTTTGAAGACCAAAAGGACATGGTTTGCAGATTACTATGTTACTATGAGAAACGGGCACTATACGCTGCCTGTGAAAAAGGAATATAAGAACCAGATAAGCGGTACTGTGATAGACTTATCCCAAAGCGGCAGCACTTATTTTATTGAACCCTCTGCAGTAAGCAAGCTGCAGGAGGAATTGTCGCTGCTTTACATTGAGGAAGATAACGAAATAAGAAAAATACTATACACTCTGACTGCCATGGTAGAAGAAAACCTACAGCAAATAAGCATCAATATTCAAGCCATGGATACCTTAGATTTCATATTTGCAAAAGCAAAGCTCAGTCAAAGCATGAAGGCTGTGCCGGCAGCTTTGACAACTGAGAGAAGCATCAGAATTATATCTGGAAGGCATCCGCTGCTGGACCCTGCTGCAGCTGTACCAATTGATTTTCAGATTGGTGAGAGAATAAAAGGAGTTGTAATCACCGGGCCCAACACAGGCGGGAAGACTGTTGCGTTAAAAACAATAGGGCTGCTGTCTATGATGGCACAAAGCGGACTTCATGTACCGACAGGAGAGCAAAGCCAGTTTTGCATGAATAATATGTATCTGTGCGACATCGGCGATGGGCAAAGCATAACCCAAAACCTCTCCACCTTTTCCTCTCATATTACGGGTATAATAGATATCCTGCGAAGTGCGGATGACGAAAGTCTTGTACTTCTTGATGAGCTGGGCTCAGGTACAGACCCTGCTGAGGGTATGGGGATTGCAATTGCCATATTGGAGGAGCTTAGAAATAAAAGCTGCTTATTTGTAGCAACTACTCATTATCCGGAGGTAAAGGACTACGCAAAAAATACCGAGGGACTTATAAATGCCAGAATGACCTTTGACAGAGAAAGCCTGCAGCCGCAATATAAACTGGAAATCGGAGAAGCGGGAGAGAGCTGTGCTTTATATATTGCACAAAGGCTGGGACTTCCTACTCATATGCTGCAGCGCGCCTATAAGGAAGTATACGGTACCAAAGCAGCAGATTTTAAAACTGATACACACATTGAACCAACTATCCGGGCTGAAAA
>JAQZBM010000090.1 GCA_029238945.1 Clostridia bacterium | reverse complement strand
TTGTTTAAATAATGTTATGTTTTGTCTGCTTACCGGAATTTCTGCTTCTATGTCATGCAGCTTAAGCATGTATGTATTGTTAAACCAAGGAATAATTTCCTTTATCATGTCAATATTGACTATATATGAGCGATGGCACCTAAAAAACTTATCCTGTGGAAGCCTTTTATAAAAATCTGAAATACTCGATGTAACCTTATATTGCTCGCTTTTTGTAAAAATACTAACCTCATGCTCGTGAGCTTCACAGTAGTATATCTCACTAATATCAACAACATATATTTTTTTGTTTTTCCACAAAGTAATTCTATTGCTGCAATATTTACTTGTAGTACAGTTTTCCAGTCTATGAAGGGTATCTGATATCCTGTCTTTTGAATAAGGCTTCAAAATATAATCAAAAGCCGCAACTTCAAAGGCTTCCAAAGCATACTCACTATAGGCAGTTATAAATACAAGAATAGGCTTATCCTTCAGAGTATTGAGTACTCTGCTGAAAGCTAAGCCATCCAGCTTTGGCATGCTGATATCAAGAAAAATAACATCTACAGAATGGGTTTGAATATATTGCAGGGCTTTAATGCTATCATCAAACTGCTCCAATATCTTGATTGAGCTGAAATTATCGATAAAATAGCTTAGCTCCTGTATGGATGGATATTCATCATCAACTATAATACAATTCATGACAACCTCCGCTATATTAATGAGTTATTTTCTGTTATTATGAAACTGATTTTTGTTCCAACATTAAGCCGTTCTATTTTGAGTCCTTGACCATATATATGCCTTAGCCTGCTGTCTACGTTTGACATGCCTATTTTATTCTCTTTTACATTTCCTTCATATATACTGTCTATAATTGCCTGGGGAATACCGACTCCATCATCAGTTATCGTTATCTGGACTTCATTGCTGCTTAGCTTTTGAACCTCAATCCATACATTTCCGGAGCCTGAGCCTTTTAGAATTCCATGCTTTATTGAGTTTTCCACCAAGGGCTGAATTATTAGTGAAGGAATTTTAGTTTGTATACTGTCGTCAATATCATAGAATACATTGAGCTTATTTCCGAATCGCGCTTTTTCTATCTCGACATAGGCTTTGACCTGTTGAAGCTCCTTCCTTATATCCACGAAGGTATTTGCTTCCTCAATATTATATCTTAAATAGGTAGAGAGATTCACTATCAGTTCTCTTGCACTATCCGGATTGAATCTTAATAAAGATACAATAGTATTCAATGCATTAAACAGAAAATGAGGATTAATCTGCGCCTGAAGCGCTTTGATTTCTGCTTTTGTGGCCAAATCCTTAAGCTTGCTTACCTTGCTGGCTTCAAGCTGGGTTGAAATCAATTGGGATAGACCTATCGCTACTATTTCACTGGTATAAGAAACTCCGTTTTCCTTTGAAAAATACAGCTTAAGTGTGCCAATGGTTTCATCTGCCTCTTTTAGAGGAACAATAAGTGCCGATTTTAGCTGGCAGCCCTCTGACGAGCACTCTATTTCTTCAGGCGAGTTCAAAATGCGCATTTGACCGTCTTTAATCACTTGCTTCGTAGCAAGGGTCTGGATAAGCGAACCGCTTATATGATGATCAGAGCCAACGCCTACATGGGCTAAAATTGTACTCTTATCTGTAATCGCCACTGCAGCAGCCTCGGTAGAGTCTTTTATTATTGTACAAATCTTTTCCAAGGATTCGCTGTTAACTTCTCTGAAATAGGGCAGGGTTTTATTTGCAATTTCCAAGGCTAATTGAGACTGCTTCGCCGCTATTTGCTCCTTTTCCTTGAAAATCCTTTGTATCAGCAGTATCAGTATACTTATTCCAATAGCATTTGTTAAGCTCATGGGGAAATAAATGCTTTTTACGATTAAAAGTGCTCGGGAATAAGGCTTAGATAGTAACAGAATAAGAAGCATTTCGATGCTTTCTATAACAACGCCTCCAACCAGACCATATACCCATTTAGGATATTTGTTGCCCTTCTTATATATATAAACTGAAGTAAATCCGGCAAGAACTGTAGCTATAGCACATGGAACAGAGGTAATACCGCCAAAGTCGTAAATTAACCTGTGAGTACCTGCGATAATGCCGGAAACTATGCCTACAAAAGGACCGCAAAGTATTCCCCCTGCCATTATTCCAATTATTCTGGTATTGGCAATAGCGCCATTAATGTCTGTTCCCGCATAGGTACCGATTATGCCGAAGAAAGCAAAGGTAATGGACAATATTATGCGGTCAGAGCTTTTAAATTCATTTCTTTGGATTATCTTCTTAAAAACAGGCAGATTGGATATTATAAAGGCTATTATTATAACATAACCCAAATTGCTGATTAAATTTCTCAATAAATACATCATATTTATACCCTATTTCTCAAATATTGATAGCTATATATTTCGTTTAGAATTATAAATACAGCATCGATACTATTTTAACCTCTTCTCTTTATGTTATCAAGGAGATGTTAAATCCGGCTCATTAATTTTAAAATCATATAGAATGGCAGAAATATAGCTGCAGTAGTCATGACTTGATAAAAGCGAGGGGCAGACAGTAAAAAAGTAATTATATTTTCAGCTAATCTCTAATATATATAAGTTAGACAAACTTTGGACAACTAAGTATCGGTCTGAAGGATGAAACAAAAGGAGGTAGAAGTATGAGAAAGAAAATAGCAGCACTGGCAGTAGCATTGGCAATGGTCCTTACACTTACGTGGGGTGCTTTGGGGCAGGATGTGTGGGGGGCTGAAGCTACTGCATCAAAGCTGTTTGTCCAAAGCCTTCCAAGCTATGAGAAACTGGATAAGGATTTGATGAATGATGAGGCTGCCAAAGGCCAGAAGGCTGCAGGAAAAGAATTACACGGTTATAATGGTCAGGCTTATGTGAAGCCGGGCAGCTATGATAGTCTGCTGCCCCTTGATATGAGAGGTGAAAAGAAGGGTATAGCCATACTGGTTGATTTTCCTGTAGAGAATACAGAAGGCAGAATCAGTGATGTTCCCGGTGTCAACTATGAGCAAATACCTGTTGGTCAATTTGCAAATCTTTTGAACGGAACAGAATATAATCCATATGATTTGCCTTTGTTCTCATGGATTAAGGATGAGGCTGCGAAATATGGAATAACGCCTGCAACAGACCGTACCCTGAATAATTACTATGATGAAGTAAGCTACGGACAGTTCAGTATTAATGTGGATGTAGTAGGCTGGCTGACCTTGCCTCACAACTATGATTATTATTTGGGTCAAAACAAAGGTTACTATAATGACAATGGAGATGCCTATATTGCTGAGTTGGTTAAGGATGCTATTACACTGGCAGATCAGCAGGGTATAGACTTCTCACAATATGCAGTGGATGCAAAACCGGGAGACTTTGCAGATCTTTATGGCGATGCAGCTACCACTCCGGACGGAATAAGCAAGATAGTACCAAACATATTCATTATCCATAGAGGTACAGGAGCTGAGTACAGCAGAGACCCTAGCATCATATGGTCGCATAAATGGGATATATTAAGTGCCGGCTACTATGGAGAATATTATAGGACTGGAAGGCTGCCTGACGAATCAACCTTACAATATGAAGTAGTTGACGGCGTTGTTGTAAATACCTATAATATCTGCCCGGAGGTAGGTCAGGACTTAACCGAATACTATACAGGACCTGCAGGAATTCCTAAGAGAGAACCGTCACCCATAGATCCCGGAGTATTTTGTCATGAATTCGGTCACGTACTGGGATTGCCTGATCAATACGATTACGGCTATGATTCAGAGGGAACAGGAATGTTCTCCATTATGGCAGGCGGAAGCTATGGCAGAGATGTAAATACAAGCAATGCACTGCTCAATCGTTACTTCAGCGGCTTCTCACCTGTTCACATGGACGGCTGGTCCAAGTATTATCTTGGCTTCCTGAAGCCAATTGAAATTAAGCCTGAGGATGGCAAGCAGACTATTACTATAAGACCGCTTGCTGAAAGTCCGGATGTATATAAAATTGTAGTTCCGGGATCCAACGGCAAGGAATACTTCCTTTTGGAGAACAGACAGCAGGAAGGCTATGATAGAGGACTTTCATACACCTATGATGGTAAAAATGTACATGGATTACTTGTATATCATATAGACGAGAATGTTTTAATGAGAAACTTCCATAGACCAAATGAAGCAGCCAACTGGGATTGGAACAACAGAGGAAATAACTATCAAGACCCTGGAACAGGCGAAAATCACTACGGTATAGCGGTAGTTCAGGCAGACGGAAAATGGGATATGGAAAAGGATAACTATATAAGCGGCTGGGGTTACAATGACGGTGACTCAGGGGACCCATTCCCCGGCACAGCTCGCGTCACTAAGCTAAGCCCTGAGCTCAAATCAAACCCCAACACACTATCCTACTATATGTGGGGAACTGACAGCAGAAGCTATACAGGTA
This sequence comes from Clostridia bacterium, assembly GCA_029238945.1. Classification (GTDB taxonomy): domain Bacteria; phylum Bacillota; class Clostridia; order Lutisporales; family Lutisporaceae; genus GWB2-37-7. Next base: position 5,470 of record JAQZBM010000090.1, on the reverse strand, counting down.
TTACAATAGACAATATAGTAGAAGAAAACGGCATAATTACAGCTGATGTTTACTTTCAATAGAATAGGATAATAGGCTTAAGCCTCTGTTGTGAATATACAACAGGGGCTTTTTTATTACCAGCCATTTGCGAAGCAAATCCGGCAAAAGTGAAGGACTCGATGTCCTGAGCTTTTAATACCAGCCATTTGCGAAGCAAATCCGGCAAAAGCGAAGGACTCGATGTCCTGAGCTTTTAATATATGATAAGATTATATTGACTATAAAACTGGAAAAATCTTAAGAATTTTGTAAGATTTTTATCAGATATTTCGTAAGGTTCCCCTGCTATTATCATATAGAAGGCAGGTGAATGACATTATGAAGAAAACAGAATTGGAGCGTGATTTCTATGGACAAATTAAATGTGCTTGTATGTGACGATGATAAGGCAATAGTAGATGCTTTGGAGATATACCTTAAGCATGAGGGTTATTTCGTTATAAAGGCCTATAATGGGAAGCAGGCTCTCAAGGCATTATCAGAGCAGGAGGTTCATTTAATACTTCTGGATGTCATGATGCCTGAAATGGATGGATTATCAGCAACTATTAAGATTCGTGAGGAGCGAAATATACCCATAATAATTCTTTCTGCCAAGTCTGAGGATACGGATAAAATAACCGGACTGAACTTTGGAGCTGATGATTATGTCACAAAGCCCTTCAATCCTCTAGAGCTGATGGCAAGGGTGAAATCCCAGATGAGACGCTATACCACTCTTGGAAGCATTGCCGTCAAGAGCAGTACCCTTAAGACAGGCGGCTTAGAGCTTGATACAGAAGCAAAGGAGCTTAAGGTAGACGGGGAAAATGTCAAGCTTACAGCTACTGAATACGGCATATTGCATTTTTTGATGAGCAATATGGGGCATGTTTTCTCAATAGAACAAATATATGAACATGTATGGAATGAGCCTTCTTATTTTGTAGAAAATACTGTATCGGTGCATATCAGACGCATAAGAGAGAAAATAGAAATCAATCCGAAGGAACCGAGATATTTGAAGGTGGTGTGGGGAATTGGATATAAAGTTGAAAAATATTAGATATTCTAAAGTAACTAAAGCTGTAGCAGTTTTTCTCATTTGGCTTAGTGCTATGAGTGCTCTGTTCAGCCTATGGTTTTTACTGAGTAATCAGGAGATTATAAAGGCAGACAGCTACTATGAAACCAGCGCCTTTGTCTCTGAATATTCAAGGCTGATTCACAATGTAACAGAGCTTAAGGTGAAGTTCAAGGATGAAGAAGGACTGTTGGTTTCCGGTGCTACACCTAAGGCTGAAACTTCCAATGAAGAAAGAATATATACTATCAGAGAAAGGCTTTCAAATGCAGTAAACTTTTCGTACTATATTAAGAACACACAGAACGGCGATACTATCTCAAACATCAACGCACCTAATCGTGTGACTCTGCTGAAGGAGCAGCCTACTTATATATATATCGGAAAAGGAGAGCCGGACAATATAATCTACCAAAATGAGAGAAAATCCAGAGGTTACCTGATGCAGTACTCTTATGATTTAGAAAAGATGCTTAAAGGAACTCCTTACGAGATTCACGCGGCAGTCATAGAACCCATTAAGCCCGGCGATGTGTTCTACAACGACAGTATGAACTTCGCCAAGTTAAAGTCAATAGCTCCATATATAACAGCTTTGGCAGCAGCTTCAATAATATTGATGCTGGCAGCCTTCAGCTACCTTGTATATGCAGCGGGACGCAAAGAAACAGAAGAAGGCATTGTACTGAACAAGGTGGATAAAATCTATACAGATACCTATACAGTTTTAGTCCTTATAGCAGCAGTGCTTTCTGTGGCTCTTGTAAATGAATTATCTTATGGCCACGATACGATAGTTATGATTATAGGCGTATTAATGATATTCAGCTTAGATATTTTTATAGGACTGTCCTATGTATTGTCTATGGTACGCCAGATTAAGAACAGACAGATACTTAGAAATACATTGGTTTTTAAGCTTTACAGTACAATTAGGAGCTTTGTTGTACTTGCCTTTAACGGTAAGCTGTTCATGCCATGGTTACTGCTGGTTTTGATTGGATACACTCTGGTTAACGGAATTTTGTTTTCTGCATTTGGGAATTTAATATATTCTTCAAATGATTTTGCATGGCTGCTTTCAGCATTATTAATTGCTGCTTTTAATGTTTTTGCATTTTACTTGGCGGCTAAATCCTTGAAGAACTTGTCAGAAATCATAGAAGCCGCCAAAGAAATCTCCAACGGAAACCTGGACTGCAGCTTAAATACCAAGGAGATGACTGCAGCCTTTACAGGTTTTGCACAAAGTATCCTAGGTATACAAAAGGGGATGAAAAGCGCTGTGGAAGAGGCAGTAAAGGGTGAAAGGATGAAAACTGAGCTTATCACCAACGTATCCCATGACCTGAAAACTCCATTAACTTCAATAATAAATTATGTGGATTTACTGAAAAAAGAAGAATTGAGTAATGAGAATGCAAAGGAATATGTGGCAGTACTGGAGGAAAAGTCGGCAAGACTGAAGCAGCTGGTGGAGGATTTGATTGAAGCCAGCAAGGCATCCAGCGGTAATCTTGCTGTAAACGCCGAAAAGGTGGATTTGCTTCAGCTGATTATGCAGGCTTATGGAGAATATGAGGAAAAAATAGAGAAAACCGGTCTGGATGTACGAGTGAATGCCTCAGAGAAAAATGTTTTCGTAAATGCAGACGGCAGACACCTATGGCGCATCGCTGAGAATCTTCTATCCAATGCTTTAAAATACTCAATGCCAAATTCCAGAGTATATATAAACATTGACAAAACCGACAATTATGGTGTGCTGACAATTAAGAATATGTCCGCTTTTCCCCTTGAAATCTCACCGGAGCAATTGACTGAGCGATTCGTCAGGGGAGACGCCTCCAGAAGTACAGAAGGCTCAGGTCTCGGACTTTCCATTGCACAGGGCTTGACACAGCTGCAGGGAGGTAGATTCAAAGTTGATATTGACGGTGATTTGTTTAAGGTGACTGTAGAAATACATCTATGGAAAGAAAACTTATAGAAGCTAAGGGACATGGGACAAGGGGGACAGGTACCTTGTCCCATGTCCAAAATGTAAATACCATCATTAACACCTGCTATCTCTGCTCCTCGATTCTTTCAATCAGGGCTTTTACGATTCCCTCCTTTTCTTCAAAGGCTGTCAGTTGTTTAAGCTTCACATTCTCAGGCACATCTATCTTATTCATAAGCTCGGGCACATCATATTTTGCATGCATGGATTCTGAGCCTATTATTGTCGAGAAGTAATAGATTTGTTCAACTCCATTTTTAAGCAGTTGTTTTACGGCATTCTCAGGTGCAGGCTCTCTAAATTCCATCCATGCCAGCTTCAGATTCTCCTTCTTATAGCCCTTAAGCTCCATCTGCCGCAGCACATCTTCTCTGAAGGAGGTTTCATGCTGAGTTTCTGTGAGGAACTCTTTATCCCATTCTTCGGGCTGACCATGCCCTACAAGAATAACTCCAACCTTATGCCTTTCTCCGGGAGGCACTATACTGTTAAGTTTATTTACATACAGCTTCTGAAGGGTTTTAGAATCATACAGAGGCTTTGTATACTTTACTTCCACTCGGAAAGCTTCAGGCTTCAATGGCTTTATCAAATCAATAGCTTCCTGAGTGTGATTGGATATGGATATAAAAATATTGCAAATTATTATCTTGCTGGCACCTTCATTTAAGGCACGGATTACTGCGGCATCGGGAAGGGGCTCACTTTCAAGGTAGCTTATGTAAAACTTAGTGCTTGTATCACCTTCTGCTCTGTACTCTTGCTCTATCTGCTTCATTATCTGCAGACATTCAAAATTATGTCCGCTTTTACCAGCCTCAAGATACTTCTGCCTCAGACTATAGAAGAAAAACGGTCTGGCGGCATAGGGTACAAAGGGAATGTTTTGCTCATCAAACTCTTTCATTTGCTTTATCCAAGGACCTGCATCATAGGTTTCCGGCTCGCCGTGAGCCAATACTACAACGGCAGTATGACCAAGACCTGAATCACCCTTTATGCGGGCAAGGGGAGGGACTGTCCTTTCACGGGGAGTGCTTGCAATATATTGATATATGCCTATATATCCAAAAACTATAAAAACAACACTTATAATTGCAATTATTGTGAACATATATCTTCTTTGATAGCATAGATACAAAAATATCACAAGCATGAAACAAAACAAACATGTCAGGGAAAGATAAAAACTCATATGAAGCGGATGACAGGTCAGATATCTTGTCAGGCCGGCGCCGACTAAAAAGGAAAGCAGTGCACATATAACGGCAAATAGATATCTCATATTACTACCCCTTTTACATTTAAATTTATAATATTTATATGAAGCAAAAGGCAGATAAATAGCACAAATGCTTTTACATTTATAAAAGACTTTAAGTGAAGCATTTAAATAATGGCTTTTTACATTATTAATAAAAAATTTATAATAATATATTTACAATAGTGTATAACATACAGTATAATGAAGTTGGGAGGTGTTTCCATGGAAAAAGATAGAGGAGATGCATTGCTGGACAGCTTGGTGCTGGAGCTTAGAAGGGGCACCATAGTGATGAGTGTTATGAGTCAGCTAACGACACCGCAGTATGGATATTCACTTGTGGTGCTGCTGGAGGAGAAGGGTATGACGGTTGATGCCGGAACTTTATATCCTCTGCTTAGAAGGCTGGAGAGTCAAGGGCTGCTTGAGAGCAGCTGGGATGTAGAAAGCTCTAAGCCGAGAAAATACTATCAGCTAAGCGAATACGGTAAAAACACTTATGATAAGCTTCGTGAGTACTGGGCTGATATGGTTCAGAATATAAATAAACTTATAAATGAGAAGGATGTGAAATAAATGGATATGATTAATAGGTATATATATGCAGTGACTAAGCGGCTGCCTGAGAAACAGAGAGATGACATAGAAAAAGAGCTTAGGACATTGATTGACGACATGCTGGAGAAGTATGATGGTGAGGAGGCTTATGAGACAAAGGTGCAGAAGGTGCTGCTGGACTTAGGCGACCCTGAGATACTGGCAAACAACTATCGTGCTGCAAAAAGATACCTGATAGGACCTCAAAACTTTGACAACTACATGCTGATATTGAAAATTGTTATGGGAGCGGTATTTTTAGGCATCTCAATATCTTCTGCAATAACAGGAATATTAGCTGCAGAGAAAAATCTGATAGATATAGTAGCAAGCTATATTGGCATATTATTTTCAGCATTGCTTCAAGCCTTCGCTTGGGTTACTATAGCCTTTGCCATTGCTGAGCACAACGGCGTAAAGGTCAATGACCATGTACAAATGAAGGACACGTGGAACCCTGCACAGCTGCCCCCTGTACCTGATAAGAAAGCTGCAATATCAC
>JAQZBM010000089.1 GCA_029238945.1 Clostridia bacterium | reverse complement strand
TATGAACGCCTATTATATGATTTTCTTCATCGGATACAACCTTTACAAAGCCTTCCGGTTCGCCGAGAGACAGAGCCTTGCCGTTTGCGCCGAACATAAACTTGCTTGTCTTGCAGTTTATTCCCTTTTCCTTTGCATCATCTTCAGTTACTCCCACTGATGAAATCTCAGGGAATACGAATATGCAGTCAGGAACAGGAGAGTGAGAGCTGTTTTCGATGCCGTGAATTCTCTCTACCGCACATATTCCCTGATGGGATGCTGCGTGAGCAAGCATGATTTTTCCGTTGACATCACCTATAGCATAGATGCCCGGTATATTGGTCTCATAGTTACCATCAACCTTGATTCCTCTTCTGCCAAACTCAATGCCGATTCCCTCAAGGTTTATTCCCTCCGTAACAGGGTCTCTGCCTGTGCATACCAAAAGGGCTTCTGATTCTACCTCAAACTTGCCTTTCTTATTTTCTCCAAGCACGTAGAAAAGGCCGTCTCGCTTTTCAATTCTCTCGATTGCACAATCAGTATTCAGATCAATGCCCCTTTTCTTTATGGAAAGGGAGAATCTCTTCACTATATCACTGTCTACCCTTTTGAGTATTTGAGAGCGGTGAACTATTGTAACAGCTGAACCCATGCTGTTGAATATGCCGGCAAACTCCATGGCGATTACTCCGCCGCCGATTATTGTAATGCGTTTAGGTATCTCCTTGAAGTTCAGGGCATCATCACTGGACATAACTCCATCAACATCCCCCCCTGGGATAGGTACAGGGGATACCTTGGAGCCGGTAGCTATTATGATGTTCTTTGCTGTAACCTCTTGAGTGCTTCCGTCAGCAAGAGCAACTGTTACAGTATTTTTATCCTTGAAGGAAGCAAATCCTTTTAGAACCTCAATCTTGTTAGCCTTAAGAAGCTGTTCTACACCGGAAACCAATTGGTCTACCACCTTTTGCTTCCTGTTTTGAACCTCTTCTACATTTATGCTGTAGCCGTCTATTGAAATACCAAATTCCTCAATGTTCTTCAAGGTATTCAGTATTTCAGCATTTCTCCAAAGAGCCTTTGTAGGTATGCAGCCTCTGTTTAAGCAGGTGCCACCTACCTTATCCATTTCTATAAGGCATACGTCGGATCCCAGCTGGGCAGCCCTGATGGCTGCCACATATCCTCCGGGACCCCCGCCTATTACTATTACATCTTTATTCATAGGTATCTCCCTTACTTGCTCCATTTTAATACAGGAGTTCTTGCTGCTTTTACTTCATCCAATCTTCTTACATGGGTGTTGTGAGGCGCTGATTTCAGAAGATCAGGATTTGATTTAGCTTCTCCGGCGATTGTAATCATAGCATCTATGAAGCCGTCCAATGTTTCCAGACTCTCTGTTTCAGTAGGCTCAATCATTATTGCACTGTCAACTATGAGCGGGAAGTATATTGTCGGTGGATGATAGCCATAATCAAGAAGTCTCTTTGCTATATCCAAGGTTGTGATTGTATGGTCATCTGGATCTAAGCCGCCCAATACAAATTCGTGCTTGCATACGTCATCGATAGGCAGATAGTAGTAATCCTTAAGTCTTTCCTTAATGTAGTTTGCATTGAGAACTGCCATCTCGCTTGCACGTTTCAAGCCTTCTGCGCCCATTGTGAGTATGTAGGCATATGCCTTTACCATAACTCCGAAATTGCCGTAGAAGCCTTTTACCTTACCTATGGATAGAGGTCTGTCATAGTTTAGTACATACTTGTCAGCCTTTTTCTCTACAACAGGTACAGGAAGGAAGTCTACCAGCTTCTTGGAAACTCCGACAGGACCGCTTCCCGGACCGCCGCCGCCATGAGGTGTGGAGAAGGTTTTGTGCAGGTTCAGGTGAACTACGTCAAAGCCCATGTCTCCAGGTCTTGTAATACCCATGATAGCATTCATGTTTGCACCATCATAGTATAGAAGACCGCCGGCTTGGTGTACCAGCTCAGCAATTTGCTTTATGTTCTTTTCAAATAATCCCAAAGTGCTTGGATTTGTAAGCATCAAGCCTGCAACCTCATCACTGAGTGCTGACTTTAAGCTTTCTAAATCTACTGCACCGGTATCATCGGATTTTATTTCTATTACGTCAAAGCCTGCTACTGCTGCACTGGCCGGATTTGTACCATGGGCAGAGTCAGGAACTATTATTTTGTTTCTCTTGTGGTCGCCTCTGCTTTGATGATAAGCCTTAATAATCATAAGGCCGGTAAGCTCACCGTGAGCGCCTGCTGCAGGCTGCAGAGTTACCTGCTCCATTCCTGTAATCTCAGCCAGCATGCTGCTTAGCTCATGCATAAGCTGAAGAGAGCCTTGTGCTGTTTCTTCAGGCTGATATGGATGTACTCCTGCAAATTTTGTAAGAGAAGCCATATCCTCGTTTACCTTTGGATTGTACTTCATTGTACAGGAACCAAGAGGGTAGAAGCCTGTGTCAACGCCGAAGTTCTTGTTGGACAGCTGTGTGAAGTGTCTTACTACATCTACTTCACTTACTTCAGGGAGCTCAAGCTCCTTTTCGCTAAGCATCTCTTTTGAAAAAGCTTCGTTAATATTCAGCTCAGGAACATCAGATGCAGGAAGAGTGTAAGCAATTCGGCCCTCTCTGGATACTTCAAATATCAGCTTGTTATAATCCTTCATAATTACACCCCCTACATACCCTTCAATATATCAACCAGCTGGTCGATTTCCGATTTAGTTCTCTTCTCTGTCACACAGAAAAGAAGCGCGTTTTCCATGCCCGGATAGCTTGTAACCAGGTCATAGCCGCCAAGAATATTATGTTTAAGAAGCTCAGCATTTATTTCTGAAGCCTTTTTGCTGCTCTTTACAACAAATTCCTTGAAGAAAGGCTTGTTGAAAACCGGCTGGAACTTGCCTGTAGCAATTAGCTGATTGTAGGCATAGTGAGCCTTGCTTGAGCTTTGAAGTGCAACTTCCTTTAAGCCCTGCTTACCCATTGTTGACAGGTATATAGCTGCTGTAAGGGCATTCAATGCTTGGTTTGAGCAGATGTTTGAGGTAGCCTTTTCTCTTCTTATATGCTGCTCTCTGGCTTGCAGTGTAAGAACATAGGCTCTTTTGCCGTCAATATCTGTAGTCTCGCCTACTATTCTTCCCGGAAGCTTTCTCATAAGCTTTGAGGTAGCTGCCATGAAGCCAAGGTAAGGACCGCCGTAGCTTATGCTGTTTCCGAAGGCCTGACCTTCACCAACTACTATATCAGCACCCATTTCTCCAGGAGTCTTTAGAAGTCCAAGGGAAATAGGGTCTATTACGTTTACAATCATCAATGCCTTATTCTGGTGAGTAATGCTTTCTACTTCTGTCAAATCCTCAACTATTCCGAAGAAGTTAGGATTTTGAACTATAACACCGGCTGTAGTGTTTGATACTGCTTCTTTCAGCTTTTCTACATCTGTAGCGCCGTCTTTTGCATCAATTTCTACTACTTCAATGCCGGCAAATCTCATATATGTAGCCAGAACCTTTCTTACTTCAGGATGCACTGTCTTGGAAACCACAAGAGTTTTTCGCTTAGTGGCTTCAGCAGCCATCATTCCTGCTTCAGCGCAGGCAGTAGGTCCGTCATACATAGATGCGTTTGCAACATCCATGCCTGTGATGTTTGCTATCATTGTCTGATACTCAAATATAACCTGCAGGGTTCCTTGGCTTATCTCAGGCTGATATGGAGTATAAGCTGTATAGAATTCTGAGCGGGAGGTGATGTGCTTTATCACTGCAGGGATATAGTGGTCATAAGCTCCTGCTCCCAGGAAGCATACCATATCATCAGTGCTCATGTTCTTGCCTGCCACACTCTTCATTTTCTTTGCAAGCTCAAGCTCAGACATAGGGTTGCCAAGGTTAAGCTTTCTTTGAAGCTTAACCTCAGCTGGTACATCTGCAAACAGGTCATCAACAGAGCTGATGCCAATTGTTTGCAGCATTTGCTTTTCTTCGTTTGTAGTGTTTGGTATATATGGAAACATATTATACCCCCTTATTGATTATTGCAGTGGGTTTCATATGCTTCAGCATTCATTAAACCGTCAAGCTCTGATTTGTCGTTAAGAGTAACGCATATCATCCAGTTTTCATATGCATCTTGGTTTAATAGTGACGGGTCGTCAACTACTGCTTCGTTGATTTCAACAACTGTGCCTGATACAGGAATATATACGTCTGAAGCAGCCTTAACTGACTCAACTGCAGCGAAGGAATCTCCTGCGCTCAGCTCTGCATCAACTTCAGGAAGCTCAACGAATACGATATCACCCAATGCGTGTTGAGCGAAGTCTGATAATCCTACGTAAGCCTTGTCTCCTTCTACCTTTACCCATTCATGGCTCTCTGTGTACAATAAATCCTTTGATACGTTCATTTTATTTCCTCCTAAAATCTTTTATATTTTTATTTGTGCTCGGAACGACACAGGGGTCGTTCCCTACAATGGTTTTAAATATATTATTTTTATAACGCGTAGGAGCATCTGGATTTACCTTAAACAAATGCTCCGTAAAACGCGTTTCAAGAAGTAGAACATTGGTAAATGTTCTACTTCTTATAGTTCTTGGTCAGGAACTTCTTGCTTATTACTTCAGCCTTCATTGGTTTGTTTCTAACGATTATATCAAGCTTTGTGCCTAACTCTGTGTAAGCAGCGTCGATTAGTGCCAATCCTATGTTCTTCTTAAGAGTCGGAGACATATAGCCGGTTGTAACAATACCTATAACCTTGCCCTCTGCTGATACTTCATAGCCATGTCTTGGAATAGCTTTATCTATCATTTCAAAGCCTACGGTTTTTCTCTTAAGACCTGCTTCTTTTTGCTTAACCAAAGCGTCCCTGCCTATGAAGTTTTCCTTGTTAAGCTTAACGAATATGCCGAGTCCGGCTTCAAGTGGAGTGATATCCTTTGAGATTTCGTTTCCGTATAAAGGAAGAGTAGCTTCGAATCTTAAAGTGTCTCTGCAGCCAAGTCCGCATGCCTTAAGGCCTAAGTCTTTGCCTGCCTCCATAATTTTGTTCCAAACTGTTTCGATTTCATTGTTTGAAGCATATATTTCAAATCCGTCTTCACCTGTATAGCCTGTTCTTGAAATAAGACAGCTTACACCTGCAACCTTTACATCTCTTTTGCAGAAGAAGAATTTGATATCGTCAAGATTTGTGTCTGTAAGCTTTTGAAGAATTTCCTGTGCCTTTGGACCCTGAAGAGCGACTTCAGAAACTTGGCTTGAAATGTTTGAAAGCTCAACATTGTAGCTTCCTTTGTTGTCTACCATCCATTGGTAGTCCTTGTCTACATTGCTTGCATTTATTACAAGATAGAAGTGATTGTTGTCGAATTTGTATACAAGCAGGTCGTCTACAACGCCTCCGTCAGGGTAGCACATAAGTGCATACAGAACTTGATTGTCCTGCATTACAGAAACATCGTTTGTTACAAGATTTTGTACAAAATCAAAGGCTTGCGGACCTTTTACGTCTACTTCACCCATATGGGATACATCAAATAGTCCTGCTGCATTTCTTACTGCTTCATGCTCAGGGATTATACCTTCGTATTGTACAGGTAGTGCCCAGCCTGCAAAGTCGATAACCTTGCCGCCGGCTTTTTCATGTGCACCAAATAGTGCAGTTTTTTTTACGTTTTCCATCATTGTCCTCCTTATTATTATTAAATTTTAAATATTAAATTTTAAGACTATATAAATCGCATAATGCTTTTATATGTACTGCAAGCCATAGATTTTGATACCGACTCTATTATAAACAGAAAAGAGGTATAAAATGCCATGTCAATACTACTTTGCCATTTTATACCTCTGTTTATTTACCTGAGAGTTTCGCTCTTGGAGCTTTCTCCGTCGGTGCTATAAGCTTTTCAGAGTTCCATCAAATAACGGTACATTTGCCTGAAAGTTTCTTCGAAAACCGGCGTATTCCGAATTGCTTCTTCGGCTCCCTGAAGAGTTGAAAACAAAGGCTTCAAGGCATCTCCCGCTTATCGTCATATGGATATTAAGTTTTATGGAATACAATTTCGTGCTATTTGAAAAATGTAAATTGTTTTAGTACGAAATGTATAATATCCCAATAACATATGTTATCATAACATGGAGTAAAAATCAACCAATTGTTATAGGCGAATAAGCTGTGTTGACCTTAGTATAATGGCATTTTGCGTTACTATTGTTGACAGTTAATTTAGAGTTTATTAATATTAAATACAATTGAATATAATAGTGATATGCAATGTTTGTAGAATATTAGTATACAGAGGTGAAAAAATGAGCAATTTCAGTATTATGGAGATAATGGGTCCTGTTATGATAGGACCATCAAGCTCACACACGGCAGGAGCTGAGAAGCTTGGGAAGGCAGCGGGCAGCATGGTGGGAAGCGAATTTGACGAAGCTTTGTTTTATCTGCACGGCTCCTTTTCTGCGACATATATAGGGCACGGGACAAATAAAGCGTTGGTAGCGGGGATTCTGGGGATGGAGCCGGATGATGAGAGACTTAGGGATTCGCTTTTGATTGCTGAAGAGAAGGGCATAAAGGTAGAATTTATTGAGGCTGACCTTGGAGAGGTGCACCCCAATACAGTTAAAATTGTTCTGAAATATAAGGGTAAGACCTTATTGACGATTATGGGCTCCTCCATAGGCGGCGGCAATATAATGATAAATGAAATTGACGGCTGCAGCTTAGAGATAAGCGGAAAATATCCTGTTGTCATAGTTAAGCACAGGGATGTCAGAGGAATGGTAAGCAGGATTACAGGTATATTGGCGCAGAGCGGAGTGAACATTGCGACTTTAAAGGTAAGCAGAGAGAGCAAGGGAGAAATTGCTACAACAATTATAGAAACGGATAATGAGTCACCGGAAAATACTGCAGCTGAGATTTTGAAAATAGAAAATGTCATATCTGTGAAAAAAATAGCTGCTATTAAGTAATGGCTTTATGGTTATATTAGCAATATATAGATAGTAAATGCTATGGAGGATAGTATGTATAATAAAGCAACAGAAATTATAGAGCAAACTAAAAAAGAAAATTGCAGAATCAGCGATATCGTACTAAAGAATGAATGCAAGCTGGAAGAGGCAAGCGAACAGCAGATAAGAGATCGTATAAGGAAAGTGCTGAGAGTAATGCAGGAGGCATCAGAGTCTGCCGTCAAGAAGGAAACCACATCTATAAGCGGTTTGATTGGCGGTAATGCAGTTAAAGCGGATAAATACAGAGCCGCAGGAAATACAGTTTGCGGTGATACTGTAAACAAGGCTATGGCAAGAGCTATATCAAGTTCAGAGGTAAATGCTTCCATGGGAAGGATAGCAGCTATGCCTACAGCGGGCTCCAACGGTATAGTGCCTGCAGCCATTATCACGGCAGCAGAGAAGCTTGGACTGGGTGAGGAGGACATGATAGATGCATTGCTGACCGCATCGGGAGTAGGACAGATTATAAAAAAGAATGCCACTCTGTCCGGAGCTGAGGGCGGCTGTCAGGCAGAATGCGGAGCAGCGGCAGCTATGGCGGCAGCAGCTATCGTCGAAATGTACGGCGGCACACCTGAAATGGCGTTTCATGCTGCAGCAATTGCGCTGAAAAGCGTGCTGGGATTGGTATGCGACCCGGTGGCAGGCCTTGTTGATGTGCCTTGCTCAAAGCGCAATGCCTCAGGAGTGGTGAATGCCATGGCAAGTGCAGATATGGCGCTGGCGGGTATAACAAGCGTTATCCCCTTTGATGAAGTAGTGGATGCTATGTATAAGATAGGTAAGGTAATGCCTGCAGCTCTTAAGGAAACAGCTTTAGGAGGCTTGGCAGCGACACCTACCGGACAAGCGATCAAATGCAGGCTGGCGGGCAATAACCCGGTTACAAATCATTAATCTAGGTATAGATTGCACTTCTAATTGTGCAGATAAATTTGAGTATGAAGAAATTTCGTATATAATGAAGAGGCTTGGATATTTACTATCTGAGCCTTTATTAATAGCCATTTGCGAAGCAAATCCGGCTAAAAGCGAAGGACTCGATGTCATGAGCTTTTAATATATAGCCATTTGCACCATGTTGAGTATATAAACATATAACAGTAGTAAGCAGGGTATAGTGGAGGTGAAGCATGTGGGAAAGGCAAAGTACTATAAAATCAGTAAAACTCATGTTGTGGAGGTTAGTCCTTTGGATATCCGCATATCAGTGCAGGATAAGCCGGGAAACATGATAGGACTTAAAAACCTTGTCACTTCGGGATATCAGACTTGGGAAAAGGTTGCTAATGGTCTAAGGGGCATACCTTTGGGAATACTTATATCTGAGGGGACGCTCCTGAGCAACAGGCAGCCGCATAAGCTTCCTGCCGGAACCTTGATAGTTTACAGAAACGGTGAGGTAGAGGTAAAGCCGGTTTTAGACATTACACAAGAAGAACGCTTTGATGAAATATACTTTGCTGTAAGCGGCTGCTCTGTGCTTCCTGACATAAGAATGAAGCAGGAGGGCTTTTCGGGGAAATTTGCTGATATTGCAAGACGCTGCAGCAGACCCCTTATTGGCTATAATCCTCAAAAAGATAAGCTCATAATTGCTGTAAGACCTGATACCGGCATTTCAAGAGGGAGACAGTCTCTTGCCAACTTAGGTTGTAAGGCAGGTATTACCCTGGATGCAGGGGGCTCTACTGTGCTTAAGGTAGATGGACGCTATAAGTTCAGCACTTCCAGACAGCTATATGCGGTTATAACCTGGAGCTAGAAATATTTTTAGTTGGTCTGCAGTGGTATGCTGCAGACCTTTTTGTGAATCAGATATCAATTTATATAGTGACATACACAGAAATACGATATAATAATATATATTGGTACATTATGCCGACTAAGGCTGATAATTACTTGCGTAAGGGGGTTATAACATGTTGAAAGGTGAAAAGGTCAACATCCGGCCGATGTGTAATGACGACTTGGAATTTTTCTACTTGTGGCATACAGAGCAGGAGCATATGGGGAACTTCATGGGAGCAGATATGTATTATAAGGATATGTACTTTGAGAATATGAAGAAGAATCTTACTGATTATACAGCTCTGTTTGCAATGATAGAAGATAAAGAAAACAGACCCTTGGGAATTATAAATTATCACCAAAAAAATAGTCATGTTGTGGCTGAAATCGGAATGCTGCTGGCATATCCTGCGGATAGAGGTAAGGGGATAGGTGAAGAAGCTCTAAGGCTCTTTACAGATTACCTTTTCAGGACAAAGGCTATAGCCCGCATCCAATACCAGACCAGAGTGGATAATGCCGCAATGAGAAGAATAGGAGAAAAAGTCGGCTACACTGTAGAGGGAGTACTTAGAAACTATTTTTATGACCAAGGCAGATTCAGGGATTATTATATGATTGCCATGACCAAAGAAGACTGGCTGGCTAAGCATGTAGAATAAAAATATGGAGGGGTAAAATGAAAAATGTAGTTATTTACGGAAGTCACTTTTGACCGGGCTGTGTGGAGCTGAAAGAGGTTCTTTCAGAAAATGGCATTGAGTTTACATACTATGATATCAGCCTGGATTTCGGGGCGTTGAAAAGATTCTTGAAAATAAGGGATACTAACCCTTTGTATATACCCGTAAAAGAAGGGGGAAGAGTGGGGATACCTACTGTAATCCTGGATAATGAGGTAATGCTTGGTTTAGAGGATGAACAAATAGAGGAATTGATGAATAACAGGTAACAGGTGTCAGCCTGAAACGGTAAGGACCTAAGCATGGGGCTGCTTTTGCGGTCCTTTTTTTTTAAGGAGAGGTAATTTTGGTAGAATATAAGAAGATTATTATAAGCCCACAGGAGCTTGAAGAGCTTAAGGCTTGCGACTCAAATATGAGAATGCTTGTGGAAATCGTAGGAGACATAGACAGGGATTATATAGAAGACCCCTTTGTAGCTCTGGTAAA
>JAQZBM010000088.1 GCA_029238945.1 Clostridia bacterium | reverse complement strand
AAGTAATTTTTGCTCTCTATATCATCATTATTTCTTTCACCGAACAACACTTCAAGCGCATTATCTGAGGAAAACCTAAAAAGATATGTTTTAGTATTTCTACTGCTTGGAAATATTGATACCTTCAAAGACTGTAAATTACTAAAATCCGATTTTACATCATTTGCTTTGGGTGAAGCACATCCTATCATAAATAATGACAAGATAAGCAGAACAGTAACTTTTCCATTTAAAAAGTGCCTTTTAAACATACTTCATTTTCCTCTCCGTCACGTTGCCAGACATTGAGCTTAATATCCATATTATAACATTTGTGGTACTATATTATATAGAGATAAATTTATAGGAGGTGAAGATATATGAAAAATCTTATACCTGTAATAATTATTTTAATTATAATTATCGCAATAGTACTGGTTTATAATATTTACTTTACGCCTAAGATTATTTCAATCAAGGACATTTACCCTGAAACTGATGACATTAATAAAATAGAGGTTGTTAATGGAAATACCGGAGAGAGAGTCTCTATTAGTAATCAGAAAGATATTAAAGAAATATTAAATATAATTGATAATACAGAACTTAGTAAATCACGCAATCAAGAATTGAAACCAGGATATTCATATGATATAAGCTTTCTAAAGAACGATGCAATTTATTTTGGCATTTCAATTGCAGGTAATGAAATTAGAATTCATAAAAAAGTATACATTGCTAAAAGTCCTATTATCAATGACATTGAAATGGTTATTAAAAAATATTACTAATAAATTGCTGTCATTTTTATACCTTTATCCATAAAAAAGGAGTCTGCGGCTTATGTGATATGCTCTCATTACCCCAGACTTTTAGACAAAAAGAAAACATAAACCTCAGGTTTATGTTTTACTTATTTTCTTCTGTTTTATTTTCAGCTGTTTCATCAGCCATTGCGTCTTTTCTTGAAAGGTTTATACGTCCTTGCTTGTCGATTTCGGTTACCTTTACAAGTATTTCATCACCGATGTTTACTACGTCTTCTACCTTTTCTACTCTCTTCTTATCCAGCTTGGATATGTGCACTAAGCCATCCTTGCCTGGGAGTATTTCTACAAAGGCTCCGAAGGTAGTAATTCTTACAACCTTGCCTAGATATATTTCGCCTTCCTTAACTTCCTTTGTCAGATTCTCGATAATCTGAATAGCCTTTTCACCGTTAGCTTTGTTAACGGCTGCAACAAATACGCGTCCGTCTTCCTCAATGTCTATCTTAACGTTTGTTTCAGCTATTATCTTATTTATCATCTTTCCGCCAGGTCCGATTACATCTCTGATCTTATCAGGATCAATCTTAGTGGTGAGAATCTTTGGAGCGTACTCTGAAAGCTCAGGTCTTGGCTTGTTTATTACGGCATTCATTTTGTCAAGTATAAACAGTCTGCCTACTCTCGCTTGCTCAAGAGCTCTCTCAAGTATAGGTCTGTCTATGCCTGCTATTTTTATATCCATTTGGATTGCTGTAATACCCTTTTCAGTACCTGCTACCTTGAAGTCCATATCTCCTAGGAAGTCTTCCATACCTTGTATGTCAGTCAGTACTGCTACATTTTCATTTTCCTTCATCAAGCCCATTGCAACACCTGCTACTGGCGCCTTTATAGGTACACCGGCATCAAGCAGAGCCAATGTGCTGCCGCATACGCTGGCTTGTGATGTGGAACCGTTTGAAGCTACTACCTCTGATACAAGTCTGATTGTATATGGGAATTCCTCTTCTGAAGGTATCATTGGCTCCAATGCTCTTTCTGCAAGGGCACCGTGTCCAATCTCTCTTCTTCCAGGACCTCTCATAAATCTTGTTTCACCTACGCTGTATGGCGGGAAGTTGTAGTGATGCATGTAGCGCTTTGTCACTTCTTCTTCACTAAGTCCATCCAGAATCTGAATGTCACCCAATGCGCCGAGTGTAGCTATTGTCATAACCTGAGTCTGTCCTCTTGTGAATAAGCCTGAACCATGAACTCTTGGAAGTACTGATACTTCACAGGAAATTGGTCTGATTTCATCCAGCTTTCTGTCATCAGGTCTTATGCCTTCAACTGTGATAAGATGTCTTACCTGCTCCTTTACTATGTTGTAAAGTGCCTCATCTATATCCTTCAGATTGTCCGGATAAATTTCAGCAAAATGGTTCATTGCCTCTTCTTTAGCAGCATCAATGTTCTCTTGTCTTTCTTGCTTTTCAACAGTTCTTATTGCTGTAAGAAGCTTGTCAGTAGCAAACTCTCTGACTGCTTTGTCGATTTCAGGATCGATTTTAAACAGTGTAATTTCTCTTTTTGGCTTGCCTACCTTTTCAGCTATCTGCTCAATGAAGGCAACAATTTTTTTGATGTTTTCATGAGCAAACATTATTGCGCCAAGCATTACATCTTCAGGTACTTCGTTTGCACCTGCTTCAACCATCATAACTGCATCCTTTGTTCCGGATACAACCAGATGTAGCTGGCTCTTTTCCCTTTGTTCAACTGTTGGGTTCAGTATGTACTCACCATCAACCAAACCTACCAATACAGAGCCTGTAGGGCCATTAAAAGGT
Organism: Clostridia bacterium; assembly: GCA_029238945.1. Taxonomy (GTDB): domain Bacteria; phylum Bacillota; class Clostridia; order Lutisporales; family Lutisporaceae; genus GWB2-37-7. The sequence continues at coordinate 7,502 of JAQZBM010000088.1, read as the reverse complement.
ATTGATGAAATTGAAAGTGCTGCAGATGAACCTACCATTGCAGCTATTTCAGGTAAATTATCCTGGTCAACAGCCATAACTGTAGCAACTACCTGTACATCATTTCTGTATCCCTTCGGGAAAAGTGGTCTTATAGGTCTGTCAATAAGTCTTGAAGATAATACCGCTTTCTCAGTGGGCTTACCCTCTCTTTTGATAAAACCTCCAGGTATCTTACCTACTGCATATAATCTTTCTTCATAATCACAGCTTAGGGGGAAGAAGTCTATGCCTTCCTTTGGCTGGTCAGAAGCACATGCTGTAACCAAAACGCTAGTTTCTCCATATTGTACAAGAACTGCACCGTCAGCGAGCTGAGCTATACGTCCTGTTTCGATACTAAGGGTTCTACCTGCTAATTCTAACGTAAATCTCTCCATTATATACCTCCCTTCAAATTTACATATTTCTATATATTTTTTATTATTTCCTTCTTATGTACAAAAAAATCTTATTTATCCAAGAAAAAGCTCATAAGAAGATTTTTCTAAAGATTCGTGCATCTGAGTTAAAAACAAAGAGCGAGACAAATCCCGCTCCGTTTAATACAATTATTTCTTTGCTCTTAAGCCAAGCTTTTCCATGATAGCACGATATCTTTCGATATCTTTTTCTTTTAGGTAGTTCTCTAGGCCTCTTCTTTGACCTACCATCATTAGAAGACCTCTTCTTGAGTGGTGGTCCTTCTTATTAACCTTTAAGTGGTCATTAAGATAGTTGATTCTAGCTGTAAGTAATGCGATTTGAACTTCAGGTGATCCTGTGTCGCCTTCTTTCATACCGTATTGCTTAACGATAGCTTCCTTTTGATCTTTTGATAACATGTTTTCACCTCCTAATTAATTCACCATGAGCTAAGTGTATCGTTGGTGAGTCGATATACTGAGCAAATGGTACTTCAAACACAAAACTTATTTTAGCATATTTTATTATATATGTAAAGGATATATATTACAATATCCTTTGCATTTCATGGGATTTATATATATTCAAGTCTTGTTTGTATATCGCTTTTTATCTGTCTTATCAATGAATCTATATTATCAAACAAGATTTCATCCCTGATTCTCTTATAAAAGTATACCTCGATTGCCTTGCCGTACAAATCCCCTTCAAAGTCCAGTACATGAGTTTCTATGCTGAGCTTTTCGCCTTGAAAGGTAGGATTTACTCCGACATTTGTTATGCTCTTGTACATTTTGCCATCAATTTCAGTATCAGTTATATATACACCCTTCTGCGGCATTATTGCTTCTGTACCTGTTTCTATATTGGCAGTCCTGATTCCCATTGCCAAGCCGTTTTTCTTGCCGTGTACCACATTGCCCTGTATAGAGTATGGCTTGCCAAGATAGAGCGGAACCTCATCCAAGCGTCCATCCTTTATCATATGTCTGATCAGGGTGCTTGATACCACCTCATCATTTACAACGACAGGCGGAACTATCTCAATTTTTATATCATATTTATTACCAAGCTCCAGAAGCTTATCTACATCGCCCTCATTTTTTCTGCCAAACCTGAAATTATATCCTACTATGATGCATTTTGCATGAAATTTCTCCAGTATTATGTCATGAAAAAACTGCTCTGCATCTAAATTCATTACCTGCTCAAAGCTCTCCAAAAACAACACATCAACACCCTTTTTCCTCATGATTTCAGTTCTTTGGCTGTTGTTTGTTATCATGTGAAGAGGCTTACCCGGCTTTAAAATTTTCCTTGGATGCACTCCAAAGGTATATATCATACTGGCGCATTCAAATAAGCTTGCATTGTATTTCAGTCTCTCTATAAGCTTTTGATGCCCTACATGCACTCCGTCAAAGCTGCCAAGAGCTATACAATAGGGCTTATGCTCAGAAGCCTGCTCATAAGTATAAAAAATTCTCACAAAAACCACCCTCGAATGTTCTATATAAATATTTTATCAATTTTTAAGTATTTTCTGTTTTCCTCACAGCTGTATATGACTGTTCCTATACCTATAAATTCATTTTCTATATAAATTGCAGTATTAGCATCCGCTTCCATTAGCTCAATGTTTTCTACTATGCCTTTTGGGTATATGGGACTTCCGCTCAATGCGGCATTTCTTGCGGTTGTTTTTAATTTGACAATCGGAAGTTCCTTGAATATTATATCAGTACTCATCAGTAGGTTGTCAATAGTACCGTCCAAAACAGCCTTGTCAATTTCCTCCAGAGTATACGCCTCAGAAATTTCAAAGGGTGTCGAAGCAGTTCTGATAAGCTGCCACATGCAGGCTCCGCATCCCATTTCTTTACCGACATCATGGCAGATAGATCTTATGTAGGTTCCTTTTGAACATTCGATGTCAAGTACGACCTCGTCTTTGTCGTTGTAATCCACAATATCTATAGAGTAGATTTCTACTTCCCGTTCCTTTATCTCTACTTCTTCTCCTGCCAATGCATACTGATAAAGCTTCTTACCCTCTATTTTTATAGCTGAATATATGGGTGGAAGCTGTTTTATGCTTCCTTTGAACTTGTTAAGCACTAGCTTTAATTTTTCTATATCTATATTATCTACAGGGTTTTCGGCAGTGACCTGGCCGTATTTATCGTAGGTTTCTGTTTCTATCCCAAACTTTACAGTCGTTCTGTACTTTTTTCTTTTATCAGTTATATATTGAACTGCTTTTGTAGCTTTTCCCAGACATATAGGAAGTACTCCTGCCGCCTCCGGATCAAGAGTACCTGTATGTCCAACCTTTTTCATTTTCAGCTTCTTACGTATGAAATATATCACATCATGTGATGTCATACCCGGTGGCTTAAGTACATTTATTACGCCATTCATATTCTCACCGCTTAAATCTGTTTCTGTATGACAGAAAGTATTTTTTCCTTTGCCTGCTCTATAGTACCTTCTATAGTACAGCCTGATGCTCTTATGTGTCCGCCTCCGCCAAACTCCTTAGCTATGGCACAGACATCCACCCTGCTTTTGGAGCGCAGGCTGGCCTTTACTATATTGGGCTCCTTCTCTTTGAGGAATACCGCTACCTCAACTGAGGCAATATCCCTTGCCAGATTTACTATTCCTTCGGTATCAAGCTCATCACCTGAAATACTGTCAAGCTGCGACCTGCTGATTGTGATGCAGGACGCTTTGTCATTGAAGTGAAAATCCAAGGATTTAAGTGCTTCCTTCATAAGCAGTATCTTTTCCTTCGGATTGTTCTGATAAACCTTGTTGAATATATCTGCAGGGCTTACGCCGGCAATTATCAGCTCAGCTGCAATGACATGAGTTTCCTCAGTTGTATTGCTGTACTGGAACTGGCCGGTATCAGTAACTATTCCTGTATATACGCACTGGGCTATATCCTTGTCAATGAAAATACCCATTGACTTGATAAGCTTATAAGCTATCTCTGCCGTTGCTGCAGCATTTTCTTCAACCAGATTTATTGAGCCGAATTTTGTGTTGCTTATATGATGGTCGATATTTATAAGCTTTCTTCCCTGTATATAATCCTTTACTCTGCCCAAACGCTCCAAGTCTCCGCAATCCATAGAGATGAGTAAATCGAAGCTGTTTTTTTGCAAAAAGTCAGGCTTTTGCACCTTCTCTGCTCCGGGCAGAAACTTATACAGCTCGGGTACGCTGTCATCAAGTACAAATACAGCATCTTTGCCAAGCTTCAATAGAGCCTGGCAAAGAGCCAAGGATGCACCAATATTATCTCCGTCAGGATTCACATGGGATGTAATTATAATGTTTGAGCTTTCATTTATGGCATTAACTACTTGTTGATATATCAAGCTTCATTGCCACCGTCTTTCTTGTTAATCTCACTTAGAATATCCAGTATTCTCGCTCCATGCTCAATGGACTTATCAATTTCAAAATGAACCTCAGGATTGTTTCTGAGATTTATGCGCTCACCAATTTCCCTGCGTACATAGCCTGCTGCACTGTTTAGACCTGTAAGTGTGGATTTTTTCTCTTCCTCACTGCCTAAAATGCTGATAAAAATCTTTGCGAATTTCAGGTCCGGAGTTACCTCCGCGGCTACAACACTGCAAAGTGATGAGATTCTTGGATCCTTCAGCTCATTTCTAATTATCTCGCTCACTACTCTTTTTACTTCTTCATTTATTCTGCTTAATCTGTGTTTTGACATTCCAATACACCAGCCTATATATTTTTATTATTATTTGACTATTTTCTTGGTACAGCTTCTATAACATAGCTTTCTATAACGTCGCCCTCTTTAACATCGTTATATTTTTCCAAGTTCAGACCGCATTCATAACCAGAATTTACTTCCTTAACATCGTCCTTAAATCTCTTCAGTGATGCTAAGCTGCCTTCATGGACTACAATGCCATTTCTGACAAGTCTTACTGAGCTGTTTCTTGTTATCTTACCGTCTGTAACCATACAGCCAGCTATTGTTCCTATGCTTGAAACCTTAAATAAGGTTCTTACTTCTGCATGACCCAATATAACTTCCTTATATTCTGGCTCCAGCATGCCTTTCATAGCTGCTTCAATGTCTTCTATTGCATTATAGATTACACGATACAGTCTGATATCTACTTTGTTTCTCTCAGCCAGTTCTACAGCAGCAGTCTGAGGTCTTACGTTGAAGCCGATGATTATAGCGTTTGATGCTGCCGCCAGCATTACGTCTGATTCAGTTATAGCTCCGACGCCTCCGTGTATTGTCTTAACCTTAACCTCTTCGTTGCTAAGCTTAACCAAGGACTGTTTAACAGCTTCTACAGAGCCTTGAACGTCAGCCTTTACAATGATGTCAAGCTCCTTCATTTTGCCCTCTTGGATTTGACTGAACAAGTCATCCAAGGAAACCATTTGTGCTGTATGCTGTTGTGCCTGCTTTTCCTTATCCTTACGCTTCTCAGCTATTTGTCTTGCGTCCTTCTCATCATCCATTACTATGAATATGTCACCGGCATCCGGTACCTCTGACAGACCTATTATTGAAACAGGAGTAGAAGGACCTGCCTTCTTCAGTCTCTTGCCCTTGTCGTCTACCATGGCTCTGATTCTTCCGCTGGTATGACCGACTACGAAAGCATCTCCCACATTCAAGGTACCTTCTTGGATAAGTATTGTAGCAACCGGGCCTCTGCCCTTATCAATCTGCGCCTCAATAACCGTACCCTTTGCCTTTTTATTTGGATTAGCTTTGAGTTCAAGCATTTCTGCAACCAGCAGTATCATTTCAAGAAGGTTGTCTATACCTTCCTTTTTCTTGGCAGATACAGGCACCATTATAGTGTCTCCGCCCCATTCTTCAGCTACTACTCCATATTCTGACAGCTCCTGCTTAACTCTATCAGGATTTGCTCCCGGTTTATCTATCTTATTTACTGCTACAATTATTGATACATTTGCAGCCTTTGCGTGGTTTATGGCTTCTATTGTCTGAGGCATAACACCGTCGTCTGCCGCAACTACCAATATAGCAATATCTGTAACGTTTGCTCCTCTGGCTCTCATAGCTGTAAAAGCTTCGTGACCCGGAGTATCAAGGAAGGCAATTTTCTTGCCTTGGATATTTACATTGTAAGCGCCTATGTGCTGAGTAATTCCCCCTGCTTCTGTAGCTATAACGTTTGTTTCTCTTATAGCGTCAAGAAGTGAAGTTTTACCGTGGTCAACGTGACCCATAATTGTAACAATAGGTGGTCTTGGCTTAAGGTCTTCAGTTCTATCCTCTTCTTCCTTCAGAAGAACTTCTTCACTTTTTACGTCTATAAGCCTTTCAACCTGAATTCCAAAATCCTCAGCTATTATATTAGCTGTATCAAAATCAAGCTCTTGATTTATTGTAGCCATGATTCCAAGCATCAAAAGCTTTTTGATTATTTCAGCTACAGGCTTGCTCATTTTCTCTGCAAGGTCCTTCACTGAAATTGTGTCGCCTACCTTAATAGGCTTCTTGACAACAGGTTCTTCTCTCTTAGGCTGCGGAGCAGGAGCGCCTCCGTGAGGTCTTCCACCTTTTCCGTGCTTATTGAAGGGTCTGTTGTTATTGAATCTGCCCTGTGGTCTGCCTTGGTTGTTTTGAGGCTTCTTGCCTATGCGCTCAACCTTTTTTACATCATCCTTTATGTTAACAGGTGCAATTTCCTCTTGTTCAGTCTTTGGTTCCTCAAAGTGGATGCTATTCTTTGTCTGAGACTTAAGGCTTCCGCTGTTATTGTTATTAAAGCCTTGAGGTCTTTGTTGATTATTTCCTGCAGGCCTTTGCTGATTGTTTACTCCCGGTCTTTGCTGATTGTTACCTGCTGGCCTTTGCTGGTTATTTCCTCCCGGTCTTTGCTGATTGTTACCTGCCGGCCTTTGTTGATTGCTGCCTGCAGGTCTCTGCTGATTATTTCCTGCAGGCCTCTGCTGTTGATTAGCCGGTTTTGAAGGCTGCTGATTATCCTTGCTCCCATCGCCGGTGTTTGCGGAACCTTTAGACTGCATTGCCGCAGCTTTCTTTTCCTCTTCCGCAATAGCCTTGCTGCCTTTATAGAAGTAGTTTCTTATTTTATCTACTTCTTCAGGCTCCAAAGCACTCATATGATTATTTGCATTTATGTTAAGATGCTCTATCTTGTGTAAAAGCTCTTTACTGGTTGTGTTAAATTCCTTTGCTAGTTCATAAATTCTCATTTTATTCATTCGGTTCACCCCCTGAATTTTCTCCGATATGTTCTATCGGCTTGGCAGCGGTGCCAGACAAAAGTGTTCTTATGCTTTTTTCAAAGCCTTGATCACATATGCCTACAACAGATCTTTCGCTTTTACCAATGCTGAATCCTAACCGTTCCTTATGCCCCCATATTGCTACGGGTACCTTATAAAACTCTGCCGCATTTAGGAATCTTTTCTTGGTATTCTCTGATGCATCTTCTGATATTATTATAAATTTTACTTTTTTCTGCTTTATAGAGTTCCTTACTACGTCTTCGCCTGATACAAGCCTTCCGGCTTTACTTGCAAGCCCCAGCATGGAATAAATCTTATTCACCTTTGCTCAGCTGCCCCCTTAGTACTTCGAATAAATCTGCATCAACCTGAACCTCTAGGGCACTCTGTACTCTCTTTGCCTTAATTGCCTTCTCAAGGCAGTCTATGCTTGGGCAGATATAGCAGCCCCTACCCGGAGCCTTTCCTGTCTTATCAATACTTACTTTACCCTCAGGACTTCTGACGATTCTTATTAGCTCTTTTTTGGGTTTCATTTCGTTGCAGCCCAAGCATTTCCTTAACGGAACCTTCTTCACCTTCTGCATACCATGATACCCCCTTATTTACTAACCTGTGATTCACTCTTTATGTCAATCTTCCAGCCTGTAAGCTTAGCAGCCAGACGGGCATTCTGTCCCTCTTTTCCTATAGCTAATGAAAGCTGTGAATCGCCTACTACTACATGAGCAGTTCCCAATTCCTTATCTACCTGCACGTTT
>JAQZBM010000087.1 GCA_029238945.1 Clostridia bacterium | reverse complement strand
GTTCGAAAAGTAATAGAAAGAAACAAGCTGAAAACAAATATTAATAGGGGCTGTTGCAAAATGCATCCAAACTGTCATTCAGTGTGTGCCGCTCCGTCATCCTGAGCATAGGAAGGATCTTCTCCATGCTTCTTAAGATTCCTCACTGCGTTCGGAATGACATAATGAATGTTTTGCAACAGCCCCATTGTTATTTACTGATTCGTCTCATTATTTCTTTACAGGTTCAACTGTTGTCAGGTATGTGAATTTACCATCCTTTACTGTCTTTATAACAGCTGACTTTACAGCATCTCCGTTAGCATCAAGTGTTACGGTTCCGGCTGCTCCAGGAAAATCCTTTGTTTCCGCAAGTGCTTTTCTTATAGCCTCATGGTCAGCACTGCCCGCTCTCTCTATAGCATCCAAAGCTAATAGGTATGCGTCAAAAGCAAGAGCTGTAACAGCTGCCGGCTCCTTAGCATATTCCTTTTGATAAGCATCCAGGAACTCGGTTGTTGTATTTGTAAGCTTTGCGTTTGCATCAAAGAAGGTTGAGAATACAACGCCTTCAGCTGCAGCACCTGCTGTGCTTATAACATCCGGAGTCTCCCAAGTATCACCGCCAAGGATTGGAAGGTTTATACCCAATTCTTTGGCTTGTTTCATGACAAGAGCTGATTCTGTAAAGTTACCCGGTGCAAATATTGCTTCTGCTCCTGATTCCTTTATACCTGTCAACTGTGCTGTAAAGTCCTGGTCTCCTGTAGTGTAGTAACCTGTATAAACTATGGCATTTTGATCTCCGGTCAATTCCTTGAAGGTATCTTCAAAGAACTTTGCCAAGCCTACTGAGTAGTCGTTATTCTTCTCGATTATGAATGCAACCTTCTTAACCTTTACTTCGTTGAAAGCATAGTTTGCCATTACATTTCCTTGGAAAGGATCTATAAAGCAAACCCTGAAGTAATAGTCATTGTTCAAGGTTACCAGTGGATTTGTGCAAGAGGTTCCTATAGCAGGAACTCCTGCTTCCTTGTAGACTGCGCCTGCTGCAATTGAGAAACCGCTTCCCCAGCTGCCCAGTACAACTGAAACCTTCTCCTGGTCAACTAATCTTGTTGCTGCGTTTGCCGCTTCAACCTTGTCTGATTTGTTGTCCAGTATAACCAGCTCAACCTTTTTGCCCAATACTGTAGGATGCAGCTTGTTTGCAAGCTTGATGCCCTCTACTTCCAGAGCACCCCCTGCTGCATTTGCACCTGTCAAAGGTTCAAACACACCAATTTTAATTACTTCCTCGGCAGGTTGTCCATTTGCCGCTTGTCCTCCGCTGCAGCCTGCTGCAATGATAGAGAATATCATCACAAGTGCAACTAATAACGATAGTTTCCTTTTCACTTTGACTCCCCCTTTATTCTTTTTCCCTCTATTGCGCTTCGGATCATATGTCCTTACACAATTAATAATATTTTTAAATTGTGAATAATATTCTCTTCTTTGTACTTCACAGAAATTTCACTAAAAAATCACATATTTTTCACAATTTAATAGCTAAAATTAAAAGAGAAAAAGTAATCAGTCTAACACAAATCGCTACGCTGCTGCTTTTTCCCTTAATTTCAAAGTCTAAAGCCTTATTCAATTTTAAATGTCCTAGAATTCTCAATAATTTTATTAATGTAATTTTAGAACTTTTGTTCACAATTGTCAACATATAATATGCTAAATTATTGTAAGCATTCCAATTTATCAAGCTTATCCTCTCTATATCAGCTGTAAAAGCTATTTTTCATTTGTGCTTTTACGTTTTTTTACAGATGAAAAAAACGCAAATCTATGTTATAATAGCGAAGATTGTGTAAATTTTGATAGAGGAAGGTAATAAAGTGATAACAGTAACGAATGTAAGTTTAAGATATGGCGGAAGAAAGCTTTTTGATGAAGTAAATCTAAAGTTCACTCCCGGCAATTGTTACGGTGTTATTGGCGCGAATGGAGCCGGCAAAAGTACATTCCTGAAGATTTTATCCGGTGAAATTGAGCCAAACACAGGAGACGTAAGCGTACTCCCTAACACTAGAGTGTCAGTGCTGAAGCAGGACCATTTCCAATATGACGACAAACAGGTTATTGAGACCGTAATAATTGGAAATCCAAGGCTTTATGAAATAATGAAGGAAAAAGACGCTCTATACGCAAAAGAAGATTTTAATGATGAGGATGGCATCAAGGCTGCTGAGCTTGAGGGCGAGTTCGCAGAGCTGAACGGCTGGGAGGCTGATGCTGAAGCAGCGATGCTGCTTCAAGGCTTAGGCATAGGTGCAGATCTTCATGATAAGATGGTAGCTGACCTTACAGGTTCTGAGAAGGTAAAGGTGCTGCTTGCACAAGCTTTGTTCGGCAAGCCGGGCGTTCTTATACTGGACGAACCTACAAACCACTTGGATATAAAGTCCATAGCTTGGCTGGAAGAGTTCCTGATTGAATTCGAAGGCACAGTTATCGTAGTATCCCACGACAGACACTTCCTGAACAAGGTATGTACTCATATGGCTGATGTGGATTTCGGCAAAATCAGACTTTATATGGGCAACTATGATTTCTGGTACGAGTCCAGTCAGCTGGCTCTTCAAATGATGAAGGATCAGAATAAGAAAAAGGAAGATAAGATTAAGCAGCTTCAGGAGTTTATCGCAAGATTCAGTGCTAATGCGTCAAAATCAAAGCAGGCAACCTCCCGTAAGAAGCTTCTGGATAAAATCACTCTGGATGATATACAGCCTTCAAACAGAAGATATCCTTTTGTAGGCTTTAAGCCGGAAAGAGAAGTGGGCAATGACATCCTTATGGTTGAAAATCTGTGCAAGACTATAGACGGCGAGAAGATTCTGGACAATGTAAGCTTCATAGTCAATAAGGATGATAAAATTGCCTTTGTAAGCGAGAACGAAATAGTGAACACAACCCTGTTGAAAATCCTTATGGGTGAAATGGAACCGGACAGCGGCAGCTTCAAATGGGGCATTACCATAACAAAGGCATACTTCCCTAAGGATAACTCAGAGTTCTTCAATGAATGTGATTTGACTCTTGTAGATTGGATGCGCCAATATTCCGTTGACCAGACAGAAACCTATGTAAGAGGCTTCCTTGGAAGAATGCTGTTCTCAGGCGAAGAAGCTCTGAAAAAGGCTAAGGTTTTATCCGGTGGCGAAAGAGTGCGCTGCATGCTTTCAAGAATGATGCTGAGCAGCGCCAATGTATTGCTTCTGGATCAGCCGACAAACCACTTGGATTTGGAATCCATTACAGCAGTAAACAACGGTTTGCAAGCATACCCAAGCAATATACTGTTCACCTCACACGACCACCAGTTCATTCAGACTATAGCAAACAGAATAATTGATATAACTCCGGAAGGCATAATTGACAGAAAAATGAGCTACGACGAGTATCTGGAGCAATTTAAGTCATAGAAAATTGTAGAGGCAAGTCCTAAGTAAAGGACTTGCCTATTTTAATTTTATTCTCTAAAGCTGTCATACTACATGAAATGAAGTATCTTATGAAGCATGCAAGGGAAAGATTCTTCGACAAGCTCAGGATGACAGATTATGTGTTGTGTATTTTATGTATCGCAGCTCACTGCTGCCTCCTCTAGAGAATAGCGTACCTCAGAAAAATTGTGTATCAGGAATTCCTCTTCCGGCTTTTCACCGGTTTTCCTGTCTATCTTCACTCTCCATATTTCATTTTCCCTATAATTTTTCCCATTTTTATGTATGAAGCGATGATTCTTTTCCTGTATATGATAAGCAAATTCCAGCTGTTCATCGGCGTACAAAGCTCCCTTCAAATGACTCTCTGTCAACCATACCTTTATTTGGAAGGTTATGTCTGTAGGATTAAGAAAGCGTAAATCTATGTAGTTGTAACAGACACTGGCTCCGCTTCCAAAGGGTAAAACCCTTTTGTCATCCGGAAAAGGGTCAAAGCTGTGGTGATGTCTTTCAACAACCTCCATAGGCGTATGAAGGGCCATCCAATAAAGTAAATTGGCCAACTGACAGACTCCGCCGCCAATTCCTGTCTTTACACCTCCCCTGGACAGCTGCAGGCCTTCGATATAACCCTTGGCTTTCGTTGTCTTGCCTACTAAATACCAGAAGGAGAAAATTTCTCCCGGTTTTATCAATATTCCGTCAATATTGCTTATAGCTATCTTTAGGTTAGTAATCTTATTTTCCTGAAGCTGAGGGTCTGTAGAACCCAGCTTTCTTCTTAGCAGCGATTGATGCTTCTTTACAGTGAAGGGCAGGGGTCCGCCGCTTCTGTCAACGGCAAAGCTTTTTCTTATAACATAGTTTTCTACATGTCTTTGCAAACGCAGCTGCGCGATGCGGGTATGATAGAATATTGGGTGTACCTCTGACAATCTCATAATTTCACATCCTCTATTTATTCCTTATCATAGACCATTACATTAATCATGGCTTGGAATGGTTTACCAGAACACTAATATACTATTTACCTGAGAAAATATCAATATTTTTTATCATATTTCCTTTTATCATTGAATATACTATCATTGCTCTGGAAATAATAGAGACTGCTGCACTTAGCTCTCCTATATCATCTGTAATCATTCTGTAACAAATCTGTAATTATTTTGAAATTGTAATTATGTGGTGCCCATGGTATATTTTTATAGGTGATGGAAATCACTTCAAAAATACTTAGGAGGTCGTGAAAGAATGTTAAGAATCACACTTAGATTTACTGCTACAACTGAATATGCAAAACCACGGCCCGAGACCGAGTTCTAGGATGCTTAAGTCACGGGTCAGTTATCCGTGACTTTTTTATTGCAAAAAATCAGCTGTGTAAACAGGATCATGGATAATCCATGGTCTTTTTTAATGCAAAAAAGTGTAACAAGGAGAGATTATTATGAATAATATTTTTAAGGGTGTACAAAGGTAACTACTGCAAAAGGTTTTAATCAAGGAGGTAATATTATGGGATTAATAAGTATGATAAATATAAACGATGACCGTAGAGAACGCAATGCATTAAACGTTCTGGATAAAGCTTCATTAAGGAATGATGTGGGATATTCAGTTTATGAGTCCTTGGAATACGTGAAGAATAATCTGGGACATCAGAGCTTAAATCTGCAGATGGAAATGCTGCGAAACATCATAAGGTAAAAATCAGAATGAAAAGGATGGTATAACATGAGAGCAATAACAGCAAATAACATCGGAAATGCTGACCTTGAAGTCAGCAGAAGAATATTAATAAACAGAAATAATATAGCAAGGGAGGGCGTTATCATGAATTTAATCAGCAATATAGTGATTAAAGACAAAGATATGATGAGCTCCTCTTCAGAAAGCAAGAAGTTAGATGTTATCCGCGACAGTGGATATAATTTATATAGAAATCTTGAATTCGGTAAGAGAGAGTCAAAGCATATCAACAGAAATATCCATTTGGATATGTTGTGCAATAAGCTTATATAGTCAAAAAAAACCTAAGAGAGCAGCATATATGATATATGCTGCTCTCTTAGGTTTTTGCTATTTGCTAAACTTGTATATATGATATCCGAAATTGAATTCCTTTTCAAAGGTGTTCTCAAATTCTACAAGTCCTTTGCCCTCTTCAAAGCGTCTTGTCTCTGTATAGGTATCATTAGGCATGCCTTCCACCTTAGCTGTATACTGTACCTTAAGGACTTTGTTGTTTTCCTCATTGACGGATTCCTCAAGTATTTTTGCGGTGAGCTCCGTCTTCTGTCCATTTATTTCTACCTGCTGTGTCCAGGTGTTTCCCTTGGTAAGAGGGTATCTCAATACATCAAACTCCTTGATTTTATGAGGCATCACTTGACCCTTTTGGATTATCTCCCTGATGCCCTCATTTGAAACAAGGTATTCCAAGTAGATGCTGTGGTCCAGCTTGGATTCTCCATTTGACATGTCATCGACTTTTCCGGAAATCATGTATTGTGTCTTACCATCACTAACAGTATTTATGCCATCTATTCTCATGGTATGAAAGTATTCTGCAAAGCCGTAATACTGCCACTCAGCCCCTGTTCTGTCCGGAAGCATCCTCAAAAGCTCATTATATGCTTTGCTGCTGCTTTCTGCTTTGTCTACTGCAATTTCCTCCAGCTTATCTACTGAGACTATCTTCAGTATATTATTATCCTTAAAATATGCCAGCAGTTTACCGTCAGGGGATACAAAAGGCATGGAGTAATTGCCGTAATCTGTTACTCTGGTCTGCTTGCCATCCTCCAGGTAAGATATCATAAGCGCACCTTTTTGGGCTTCCAGATTTGCATGCAGATAAATCATCCTGCTGCTATCCAAGGCAGTTATACCAAGGTTATCAACTGCCGCAGGATATTCCTTATCATTATAGATATCATAGACTGCGATTTTTTTCATATCAAAATCATAAGCAATTACTTGACTCGAAGTATAACCCTTTGTCATAAGCATCTTCTTGTTTACATCATCAACGGAAAATGAAACATACATATCCTGAGGAGCTATATCTTTAACCAGTTTATTATTGTCCAGATTTAGAACATGATAGGAATGTCCGTCATCCCAGCCTGCATAGATATAAAGCTTTTTATCCTGCTGCAGCCATCGTGCAGACCTGAATTTCCCTTTCATATCAACAGCTGCATCATCAAACTTCTTAGTTGAGGTATCCAGCACACTCATGACCTGTTGATTTCCTGCTCCATCTCCAAGGTTCTTGCCATTGTCTCGGAAATAGAAAACCCTATTACTGTCAGAGAACCATATGGGAGCGGCATCATATTTGCCTTCAGTTATTTGTATAGAATTCTTGCTTATCATGTCATAAACCCAAAGTCCTTCCTTCATATATATGAACTTGGAATTATCCGGGCTAAACTGCGGCATATAACCATTATCAGCAATCTTTTGCATAGTGTTGTCTGAGGTGTCATAAAGCATCAGCTCTTCATAAGTACCAAAGGCAAGCATTTTGCTGTCTCCGGACCAACTGATGTCAGGCATCATATAGCCGTCCTTAAGCTTTATAAGCTTGTTATTTTTAACGTCAGCCAAAATCACTGCCGCGCTGTCTGAAGCCTCTGGCTTTGAGGATATGGCATTAAATAACGCATAACTGCCATCCGGTGACCAGAGGAGCATACCTCCCCACGTATCCAGGTTTGCATCCAGTTCTTTGAGGTTCTGCTCAAAATCAAAACCTAATGTAGTGTCTGGCTCCGTGTCTTTGCCGACATTTTCATCAGGCTTTACAGCGTCGCCGTTATTTTGGCAAGCTGCCAGAGCTATTGTTAATGTTATAATCAGTATCAATGATAATAATCTATTTTTCATTTCTGAAATCATCCTCTCTTTTACCATAGCGAGTTTAGTATATAACTATTTGACGCAGTAAAAGACACATTCGTTCCCAAAATAAATTAATAGAATTTACCTTACATCCCTGACCCATCTATTGGATCTTACCCTTGTGTAAGCAAATAACAGCTTCACAATCTCCTCAAAGGATATCAGAATATACACTACGTAGACAGGTAGATGCCACCATAGCGCACCTGCAAAAGCCAAAGGCACCCCGACGAGCCATACGCTGCAGGTTTCCAATACTGCAGAGAAGGTTGTATCTCCTCCGCTTCTCAAGATGCCTATAACCATTATGTTGTTTATAAACCTAGACCATAGGAAGATTCCCATGACGATAAGTATTTTCTGTGCTGCCGCCCGTACTTCAAAAGTACTGCCAAACATCCTAAGCACGAAAGGTGATGACAGTATCAGCAATATTCCAAAGATAATGCCTATTAGGCCGCCTATCTTCAAATATCTGTTAGCGTATGTTATGGCAGTTTCCTTCTCTCCTGCGCCAATTTCGTTTCCTATCATTACAGCACAGGAAGTTGCGAGTCCCAAGGTAATCACCATAACAATGCCCTGTATCGTATTTGCTATCTGAATCGAAGCTATTGCCGTTGTGCTTATGCGTGCATAGGCAACGCTGTACATAGTCATTCCCAAGGACCAAAACACATCATTCAATATTACCGGTATGGCAGTTACAAGAATATTTTTTATGAAGCCTAAATTCAATCGTCCTACATCAGCTATCCTTGCCGAGAGGACTTTATCCTTTCTTACGGTATATACCCAAAAAACCAAAGCAGCAGCTTCAACCAGCCTTGCTATTGTAGTTGCTATAGCAGCTCCCTGCACTCCTAATCTCGGGAAGCCCAGGTATCCAAAAATCATTATGAAATTCAGTACGCCGTTGACAACCAAAGATATGGCGCTTATTAGGGTAGGTACCCTGACATCCCCGATGTTGCGCGCCGAGAAGCTGTATGCGATGCTTATAGACGTAAGTACATAGCTTACAGAAACATATCTCATATAATCCATTCCATACTTAATAACTGCTTGGTCTGTAGTAAATATCTGCATAATTTGTCTGGGCATGTATAATACAATCATAGTAAAAATCAATCCTACTGCTGTACCCACAATTACAGCAAAGCTCAGGGTTCTTTTGATATTATCCTCATCCTTGCTGCCCCAATATTGTGCTATAAATATACCGCAGCCACTGTTTATTCCGTATATCAGCAGGAAGAACACAAAAAACACCTGGTTTGCCAGTCCTACTGCCGCAAGCTGCGCTTCACCAAGAGTCCCAACCATTATGGTGTCAACCATATTCAGGACAGAAGAAATCAGGTTTTGTAGCATGATTGGAACAGCTATGGCAATTGCTTTGTTGTAAAATATTCTATCCTTTAGTCCTAAGTTAAACATAAATAATACTCCATTCAAAAAAAACTCGGAACCCATTCCGAGTTTTTTATTCATATATATAATTACAAAATTTCCTTTTTATATACTCACACGCTTCCAGAAGGAAGGTACGCCTAAAAGCAGTATCGGGTAGATTTCCAATCTTCCCACTATCATCAGTAAAGATAGTGTCAACTTGCTTATATCAGACATGCCGGCATAGTTGCCCATAGCTCCGACAAGTCCGAAGCCCGGCCCTATATTGCCCAGTGTAGCTGCCACTGAGGTTATAGTAGTGGCCCAGTCCAGATTATCCAGAGATACTATAAGGATACCTGCTACAAATATGGCAATATACATGAAGAAGAATCCCAGCACTTCTGCCAGAGTCCTTTCATCTACAGCCTTCTTGCCTAGCTTTACTGTGTATACGGCTCTAGGATGTATAATCTGTAGAAGCTCTCTTTTCATTATCTTGAAAAGCATCAAAACTCTGATATTCTTGATGGCACCGCCTGTAGAACCCGCACAGCCTCCAATAAACATCAAAATGAACAGTATTATTTTACTGAACATGCTCCACTTTTCTGTATCAGTGGTAGCATAGCCTGTGGTGGTTATGATAGTTACTACCTGGAAGGATGAATGCCTCAAGGATTCCCATATGTTGTTAAATACATTAGCATTAATATCCAGAGTTATCAGGACTATGGAAATAAAAACCACAGCTGAGTAGAATTTAAATTCCTCATCCTTAAAGGGTGCCTTCCAGTCTCCCTTTAACATATAGTAATACAGTGTGAAATTGGCGCCGCTGATAAACATAAATATAGTGATTATTACCTCTGCAGCTATATTATTGTAAGCCCCCACACTTAAGCCCTTACTGGAGAAACCTCCCGTTCCGACAGTTCCAAAGGTATGGATGGCAGCATCATATAGCGGCATTCCTGCAAACACCAAGAGAATTATCTCTACTATAGTTATAATTATATAAATTCCGTACAATATCTTTGCTGTTTCTGCTACCTTTGGCACCAGTTTGCCCGGGTTTGGTCCAGGGCTCTCTGCCTTCATCATCTGTATGCTTCTTGCGCCTAAAGAGGGCAATATAGCAAGAGTAAGCACGATAACTCCCATTCCGCCAACCCAGTGAGTGAAGCTTCTCCAGAACAGAATTCCTTTAGGCAGGGCTTCAATATCTGTCAATATGCTTGCACCTGTAGTAGTGAAGCCTGAGCTCGTCTCAAAGAAGCTGTCTATCAATGAAGGAATAGCTCCGCTGAAAACAAAAGGCAGGGATCCGAAAAAAGACATAAGAATCCAGCCTAATGCCACAATTGCAAAGCCATCTCTGGCATACATGTTCTTATTTC
>JAQZBM010000086.1 GCA_029238945.1 Clostridia bacterium | reverse complement strand
CTACGTCTACCTTTTCATCACAAGCAAATTGTCCAGGTTGTGAAAGCTCCTTAGTCTTAGTAAGTTCATGACCTTCTCCGAATAGTATCGCCAAATGCTCCTTTGAAATATGTACGTGTTTGTTTGACATTGCAACTGGTATAAATTTTTCCATTGTTTTTCCTCCTGTTTTTTATAAAATAAATGTTTACCGCGGTAAACAGCGGCTAGCATTGTAGTCCTTTGTTATTGTTGATTTAATGTCTCATAAGCCTTCAGCATTATGGCACATTCAATCCTCTTCTGCTGCAGCTTGCATTCTAAATCATAAGGCACCTTCAAATCATTGTTAAAGGCAGCCGCATTTGCCTGACAGCCTCCGCTGCAATAGAACTTCGCCCAACAGCCGTCACATTTTTCCTTGTTGTATACTGTGTTCTTATCGAATTCCTTTTGCAGTTCCTTGTTCAAGACTCCATCCTTGATATTTCCAATTAAGTATTCTTCTCTGCCTACAAACTGATGGCAAGGATAAAGCTCTCCATCTGGTGTAACTGCAAAGTACTCAACACCGGCACCGCAGGCTGACACTCTTTTGTACACGCACGGGCCGCCGTCCAGGTCCATCAGGAAGTGATAGTATCTATAGCCCTTGCCTTGCTCTTGGTATTCAAGGTATTTCTGGGTCAGCTTCTCATACTGCTCATATATAAAAGGCAGATGCTCTTCCTTTAAGGCATATATCTTATTGGTCTCAGCAACTACAGGCTCTATAGATATCTCCTTGAAGCCCTGGTCCGCTAAAAATGTAACGTCCTCGCTAAAGTCCAGATTGTTGGCTGTAAAAGTTCCTCTTATATAGTAGCTCTTATCTCCTCTTTTATCAACAAAGTTCTTCACCTTTGGAAGAATTTCATCAAAGGTTCCTTTGCCGTCAGGAAATTTTCTCATTTTATCATTTACTGATTTTCTACCGTCTATACTAACTACAACATTATCCATGTTTTCGTTTAGAAACTCAGCTGCTTCATCGTCAAGCAGCGTTCCGTTTGTAGTTATTGTAAACCCAATTCTTTTATTGTATTCCTTCTGTCTTTCTCTGCCGTACTTAACAGTTTCCTTAACTACATCAAGATTCATCAAAGGCTCGCCTCCGAAGAAGTCAACCTCCAGCTTCTTTCTGCTGCCTGAGGTAGCAAGAAGAAAGTCTATAGCTTCCTTAGCAACATCAAGTGACATTAGCTTTCTGCCTCCATGGTAATCCCCTGTTGAAGCGAAGCAGTAACCGCATCTGATATTGCAGTCATGCGCGATGTTCAGGCACAATGCCTTTGTATGTATTTCCTTTTTCTCATTCAGTACCCTGTCTCTATATGTATCAAGGGAGTTAAGCTGGCCGTTTTTCTCCAGTTCCTTCAGCTCCTTGTACGCTTCTGTTATCTCTTCTTCTGTGTGCTTTCCTCTTAAGCTGCTTACTGCGTTTTCCACCGGCTGCTCAATAAAATCAACCACATCATAGGCGATTTCGTCAAAAACATGTACAGAGCCGCTGTTTACGTCAATAACAATTTTCAGGCCGTTTAATTCGTATTTATGCAGCAATTTTTTACCCCCAATATGAAAATTTCATTCTTATTCTATATTAAATTTATGTATCATGTCAAATTAACATGTACAATAAGTAACAGGTGACAGGTATTGTAAATACCTGTTCTGTCCACTGCAAAATTTAAAACCGCCCGAAGGCGGCTTTCTAACCTATCACAATATTATAAAGCTTCGTTTAAATCCTTGATAAGCTTTTCAAGATTCATTCGGTAACTGAGAGCAGCCTGCTCTACTGTCATATACAGAGCTCCGCCTCAGCCAAAGCATTTTATGCCGGCTGACTTGAAGATTCTCTCTAAATCAGGATGCTTGTAGAGAATGTCATCAATCACCATATCCTTGTTTATCATAAAATCACTCCTCGTATTATTATCTCATAAAAACTACTTTTCATGTACCCTTACGGGGTACCGCTGTTAATTATAATATATAGTATTTATCCCTGTCAATAATTGTGCTATTTGGTATTCAAATGGTCAAGATATTTTACTGCACTTAAGGCAGCCACAGTTCCTTCTCCTACGGCCTTGGCAATCTGATAGGGCTTGCCGACGGCATCACCGCAGGCGTAAACACCGGGCATGCTGGCAGCCATATTCTTGTCGACCTTTATGGAGCCTTCCTCAATCTCAAGTCCTTCAAGCAGTTGTCCCATTGGTATAACGTTTCTTACTATGAAGATTCCGTCTACGACCAATTCACTTTTATCAGTCTTAAGAGCTGTAGTCTTATTTTCATCGCCTAATATTTCAACAGCTTTTTCTTGTATAAGCTTTACTTTTTCATTTACCTTGTATTCAGCCTTATAGATCGGAATATAGTATACCTCAGAGCATAGCTCAGACAGGTAGTTAGCTTCTTCCTCACCCTCTTGATTCTCTGAAATTATTGCCACTGACTTGTTTCGGTAAAGAGGGCCATCACAAGTAGCGCAGTAGCCCAAGCCTCTTCCCAGATATTCTCTTTCTCCGGGCATATATTTTGCCTTAGCATGGC
Organism: Clostridia bacterium; assembly: GCA_029238945.1. Classification (GTDB taxonomy): domain Bacteria; phylum Bacillota; class Clostridia; order Lutisporales; family Lutisporaceae; genus GWB2-37-7. The sequence continues at coordinate 7,613 of JAQZBM010000086.1, read as the reverse complement.
CGGTAGCTAATATCAAGGTTTTGGCTTCATAGAAGTTTGCTCCTGTATTGAGTGCAAAATAATCTCCCATATTAAGTATATTTTGTACTTTTTCATGTTTTATCTCAATATCCATGTGCTCTGCGTGCTTTTTGAAGGCATCCAGCATATCTGCCCCGCTCATGGCAGGCAGCCCTAAGTAATTATCAACCTGAGGAGCCTTTGTTAACCCAGTCACCTTCTCAATTCCTCCAAATAACACAAAGCTCTTGTTTCTGATTTTTATATTCAGTGCAGCGGATAATCCTGCAGGACCTCCGCCAATTATTGCTACATCATACATCTTATTCACCTATCCTCAAAATTTATAGTATCAAGTCCAAAAGCGGCTTTCCGGTAATAATATAAGCCAGTTGAAGCCCTAAATACGCTATGAAGAATACAAAGCTTGCATATAACGGCCAAGAAAGCTTTGGACTTTTTAATATATTGCGCAGCTTTTGATTTTCAAATTCACCATTATCCCTATCTATATGCTCTGCTCTTTCGCTATTCACTTTCTTAAGCGCTCTCATTGTAAATATTAATAATATCCCTGCCAGCACTGCGAAGAAGCCGCTTATCACAGCCCAAACAAAAAGTCCCAGAGTCTCAGCTCCCTGAGGCAGCTCCTGCACCGGTGCATTCTTCAGGGCCGGAAGCTGCATAAGTAAAAATGTCATAGATACTGATATTCCGTTATTCACAAAGTGTCCCAGCATTCCTGCATAAACCGAGTTTGTAACATGCACTACATAACCCAGAAGAATACCAAGGACCAAAGGACCGAAAATGTTTTGTATATTCATGTGCAGCATGGCAAAAAGTACTGCCGTAAAAATTATGCTTTTCCACATGCCGAGCTTTTCATAGCCTCTTAAGATTAAACCTCTGAAAAGTATTTCCTCGCAAAGTCCCGCTGTACCTGCAACAATCATAAGCATTATAAAGTACTCATTCAGATTGGTTGCAAAAGGGATTGGGGAAGCGATAAGCTTTCCGAACAAGCTGACTATGATATTGCCTATAAGATTTACAAACATAGCTATGGGATAGCCGCTGAAAAAAATTACAGTAACCAGAACTGCATCCTTAAGATATAGTCGGTTAAACCGCATTTCTTTCTTGATACTGCCCCTCTTGATTATTACATATATAATCGCAGGCAGTGCAACCAGCACAAATTCAGTAATGATTATTCCTGAATTGAAGCTGCGGCTCTGCACAAAAGCACCCACAGTGATAAACAAAACCATTGTAATAAGGTAAATAACATTTGTCCCTGCTATGCCCAGTTTGCTTTTATATTGTTCCTTATAAGTCTCCAAGGGCTGCACCTTCTTTACTGCTTAAAATGTTTTCTTTAAAATCTTGTCTTCATTTCTCAGCACCGGATTATTGCTGTCTATAATCGCATGCTCAAGGTTTAAGGGCTGTCCGTTAAGTGTAAGCACTACCTCTCTTATACCTTCAATCTCAGTCACTGTATTGCCTATAGATGTCAATGTCATATCCTCACCGGCTGCTCCCTTTGAGTGCTTAGTATACATTTCCTCGCTAAAATCAATTGTAACCCTATCTCCGGTTACTACTACAGAATTTACTCTTGCCTCAGCCGGAATGGTAGGATGCAATTCAGGCGTCTGAGGTCCCTTTATAAGCTCTTCTACCAATGCTTTGATCAGCCTATCCTGGCCTGCATTTTCTTCAATATTTATAACTCTTTTCTCCGGCACAACATACATTGCCTGGTCATCGCCGAAGTAAAGTATAACTTCCTTGCCTGCTATTACTCCTGAGGCATTCGGGTCAAACTTCATTTCTGAGAGATATCCGTAAGGATTACCGCTTGGAGCTATTAGTTCTGCTCCCTCAACTGTAATCTTCACACCGTTAACCTCCGGGAACTGAACTAAGGTATTAACAAGGGACGCTAATGTTGCTGCCTCATGCATAGAACCGCCAAAGGTTCCGAATTCCTTGCTGAGATTTACAGTAAGCTTATCCTGCTCTGCGGTTACGCCTAACACCTTTACTCCCGGCTGCAGACTCACTTCAAACCTTGCTGTGTCTGAAGGTCCGTTTATCCACTCCTCAAGAGTTTTGATGTACTTCTCTTCCTGGTCTATATATGTAATTGTCTTCTGTTCCTTATCTAAACCTGTATTTCCCTTCAGCGCATAGAACAAATCCACATTTTCTTTTATTGCTGTCTCCTGCTTTACAAGAGAACAACCTGTTAAAACCAGTACTAAAGCTAATGCTATAACTAAACTTCTTTTCATTTCAATCGCTCCTATCTGTTCTTAATTTGTGTACTGCGTCTGCTGTATATCATACCTGTTATTCCAAGCACAAGCAGCAAAACAAGCTCTCCGATGTAGTAAAACGCAATTTTGAATGCTATGTTGGAGAAAAACACTTCAGGATACATATTTATCAATCTATCCTTGTTCAAATCCAGCTGCCATAAATCATTGTTAAAGAAAATCTCATGGAATATGGTGAAATATTTGTAGAAGTCAATATTCATCAAAATTACCAAAAGGATTATTGGTACAATGCCTGCTGCGAAGGCATATATAAATAGCTTCGAAAAGCTTCTTCGCCTGTTTTTCATCTTATAAGCAGCGGCTCCGGCAAATAGAACACAATACCAGAATGCTATGTTCCTAATAAGCTTTCCGCCCACAAACAGATTTTTGACGTCTATCATGTGAAGTTTGTCTCTCTCACTGAAAAACTCCTGCTGCTTACCTTTGATTGGCATTTGGAAATCCAAGTCATCTCTTTTATCATTCAGATAATCTAACATATAGCCTGTGGCAGTCATCAAATCCGGCTTGCTTATCCCGATATCCTGCGCCACCTCAAATTTCTCATACTGAGCATCATAATAAGATTTGTCAAAAGCTATCAGCTGCACATCAGTCAGCAGCAGAACCAAAATAAGCATAACAACGAAAATTGAACCGAATATGAAATATAAAATTCTTGTAGCCCGCATAACCTTTCTCCCATCAAATATATTGCTATTTCTATTTTAACAAAATATATGAATAATAACAGTATATTTTTAAATTTCACCCTGATGCGCTTGACCAAGCCTAGAATAATTATATCTTATTACAAAAGAAAAAACTCTCGAATTCTTCTATTATTTTTTTTGCAAAATGACTTAAAATTGCTCATACACTGCCAGCCGGCCTAAATACTCAATCAAAAAAATTAATATAAATTATGGCTGAGGAAATAATAATAATGAGGTGATGTATTTGAAAAAACATGTTTTTTTTCATAGACTGCTGATATTTATTATTTCAGCTGTCATGATTTTCAGTTTAACCTCATGTGCACAACAACGTAAGCCAATACCGCAAACGTCCAAATCCGAACAGGAACAAAACAAGCCTCCGAAGGAACTGGATGACTTAAGCAAGGCCGTTGAAAAATTTGAAAAAACTCTTTTTGATATGCATGAAAGAAGCAAGAAGCCTTTATTCATACAGCAAAGCGAGATTCAGAAGCAAACTGGTCAACAGCAGCAGCAAGGTCAGCAGCAGCAACAGCAGGGACAAAATCAAGGCGGTCAAGGCCAGCAGGACCAGCAGCAGGGCGGCGGCGGCGGTGGTTCTCAAGGCGGCAGTCAAGGCCAGCAGCAGGGTCAACAGCCTTCACAAGTGCAGTTGGTAACTCCACAGGATATGCTGATGCAAACGCAGCTGCAAAATGAGCAAATGCGCTTAGAGGTTGAAAGAGCGAACCTCCAGCAATTTGAACAGCTGAAGAAGGATGTTCTTGAGCTGCACAGCCTATGGAATGCCTTTGAAGCCAAGGCAGTGAATCAATTTTTATTGCAATCCTCGTTGCTTGAGTTTGAGACTGCCCTTAACGACCTGACAAAATCCGTCGAAAGCAGCAACTTACTCCAGAGCTTACTGGATGTAGTACAGCTATATAAGTACCTTCCTGACTTCTATACGGCTTATGCCTATGAAACTCCGCCTGAAATAGGCAAAATCAGGTTTGGTGCTAAGAAAATTATGCTGCTGACAGAAAAGGACAAATATCCGGAAGCAAAGGAGACACTGGACTATATGACCGGAGTTTGGATGATGACCAGACCCAGACTGCCAAAGGAAAATGCAGATCAAATTAACCAGCTGGAGTTTTCAATCTCTGATTTAAAGGATGCAATTGAAGCAAAGAACGCAATGGTCGTAAAGGCTAAAACCGAGGTTATATTAAAAATCGCAGACGAATTGGAAAAGGGCGGCAAAAAATAGTGACAGTGAAATATAGAAGAATTTATTATGAAAATTACAGCTAATAGACAAAACACTATAAATATCAGAATTTATAGTGTTTTGTATTTTACTCATGAACACTAACTGCTTCTCAACTTACATACTTTCTGCCTGTCTTTTGCATTTTATTATAAATTCTAGTTTCCGTCCAATATTAATCCGTTACCATTGGTCAGGTATCCTTCTATTTCCTTATCAGCCTACTATATCACAATATTACGATATTACGATATTGTTGTCAACCAATATGTTCCGTTGTGTTCTCTTAAAATATAGGAGCTCATTCTTACTGCGAGCTCCTATATTTTGATAAGTAACTGTACTATATTTTAAACTTTTCAACTGCCTTTTCCAATTTATCTGAAAGAGCTGCCAAGCTTTCAGCCGATGCTGCCATTTCTTGTATTGATGCAGTCTGTTCTTCTGTAGAGGCTGCAACTTCTTCAGTACTAGCAGCATTCTCTTCAACTATTTTAGCGATATTTCCTATAGAGTCTTCAACTATAGCGGCATCTGAAGTGAGATTTTCAACTGCATTTGAAACCTCTTTTATCTGCTGTGCAACCGTTGATACAGATTTGTTGATTTCTTCAAAGGCTTTTGCGGTATCATCTACTGCAACATTCTGAAGCTGAAGCACATCTGTAGTCTTTTCGATTTGCAGAACAGCCTCTCCTACCCCGGATTGAATCTCGGATATAAGTCCGCTTATTTCTTGAGTAGAGCTTCTTGACATTTCAGCTAATTTTCTAACCTCATCAGCAACCACTGAGAACCCTTTCCCTGCTTCACCGGCTCTTGCTGCCTCAATTGCGGCATTTAATGCCAAGAGATTTGTCTGGTCAGCTATTCCTTCAATAACTCCAATTATTTGCCCTATCTTGTCTGACTTCTCCACAAGCTCATTTATTGCTTCCTTTACACTTTGAGAAACAATTTTGCTTTCATTCATTTTTTCCTTCTGATAGTCAATTTTGTTTATACCAACATTCACTGTCTCAATTGTTTCTGCTGTCAATCTATCTGTCTCTGCGGTTTTCCCTGCTATTATATTAAATTCAGCTGCCATTTCTTTTACCATATTGTTTCCCTTTTGTGCAGATTCCGCTTGCTCGGATGCACCCTTTGCCAGGTCCGCTACGGTATTTGCAGCCTGCTCTGCCACTCTGCTTGCCTCTCCGGTATTTATATTCAGCTCGCTTGCTGATAAAGCAACATCATTAGTTGTTTCTTTTACTTGACCTATCAATTCTCTAGTCTTATCAACCATTATATTTAAGTCTTTTGCTAATGCACCAATCTCATCCTTTGACTTTACTGTCAGCTTTGTTGTCAGATCTCCCTCTGCCACCTTTTTTGTCAGCTTCACCATTTCGTTTATAGGTTTGAAAGTAATACTTAGTATTGGATAAGCAACCAGCATGAATAGCATCAGCAATACAGCTGTATAAATTAAAGAATTCCTTTTAATCCCGCTCAATGTTTTTAATAATTCTGTCCTATCGTTGACTATTTTATAGTAGCCCTTGACATCACCATTATAATCATTAAAGGGCATAAGCATTATATTATACTTTTGATCATCAGTTTTCAGATATAAGGTATTTCCCTTTTTTAACTCTTCAATATTCTTATCTGTAACCATCTGCCATTTATCTTCTTCAACAGTACTTGCCAGAAGATTACTGTCATTATCCCAAGCAACGCTCTGATCATCTGTAAATCTGTAGATGAAGTATTCTCCCCCATAGCTGGATTTTATGCCTTGCAAGAAATTCGCACCAAAGTCGCTGCCATATTCCAAGCTTCCGATATGCTCGTCATTGTAATACATGGGAACAACTACTCTAAAGCCGTAGCCTCCTTTTCCTTCTTCCAGACCTCTTATAATTTGCTTCTTTTCATTGGCTTCATTTACAGTAAATCTAAAGGATTTCAAGCTGTCTCCAAACTTTTCCGGCTGATGCAGTCTTAAAAAGGCTGTAGAATCAGGTAAATGAAATTGTATCTGTGACACCTCTGATGATATGCTTTGATAAACCGGCTGAAGCATACTTGTCAGCTCATCACGGTTACCTTCAGCAAAGAGCCTTTGAACCTCTTTATTGTTTGCTATAGATAATACCCCTATTTCCGCTGTCTCAAGCTGTTTCTCCATCTGAGAATTGATTGACTGACCTAAAACCTGCAGCATTTCCTCTTCCTTCTGCATTACCAGTTTTGAATTTTGACTAAAGGTATAATAGCTGAAAATCGAGAAAACTAATAGTACTGCTGCACTAAAGCCTATGAATATCTTTCTTTTCAATGACATTAAAAATCCCCCCATCATAATTCTAATAAAGTCATGTGATATTGTTCCTAGTCTCTTTAAATTTTCATATATTACATTATTCTACAGATATTGACACATTTCTGCATATTTTTCAAAATTCCTTCTAGCTCTGATAATTTTGTATCAATCTAGCCTACAGCCGTATTTACTATTTAATGAACTTGATATGTACATAAGGGCTATACCCTGATAATTGCTGGCTCCGAGCATATAAAAATCCCGCTGCCACTAAAGCAGCGGGATTTCAACCATAACAAATATGAATATTGTATTTTGAAGTCTATATAAACAGATTTACATTTGCGTTGTCAGCTTCACCCAAATAGGTAGCTACTCCGGCAAACTCTACTCCGTCTATTATTTCCTCTTCCTTTATGCCCATTACATCCATAGACATTGTGCAAGCTATCATCTTAACTCCCATTGCCTGCGCACTCTCAAGAAGCTGCGGCAGAGTGTTTACGTTTTTCTTCTTCATCATAGACTTCATCATAACGGCACCGGCTCCACCAAAATTCATTTTAGAAAGCCCAAGCTTATCTACGCCTCTTGGCATCATGAAGCCAAACATTTTCTCCATAAACGCCTTTTTCACTTTTATTTTCTGCGCTTTTCTAAGAACATTCAAGCCCCAGAAGGTGAAAAATATAGTAACATCGTCGCCCATTGCTGCTGCACCGTTTGCAATTATCAGGCTGGCCATAGCCTTATCAAGGTCGCCGCTGAACATTATCATTGTTTTACTGCTCATTTGTACCCCCCATTCCTTATTTATTTATTTGTTTATTTATTTATTCTAAGCCTTTTTAATTACTGCCTTTATTACTCCGTCCACTTCTTCTACGCTTACCAGCTCATTGCCTGTCTTTTTGCACCATGCGTTTATATCCTTTGTGAAGCCGCAGTCAGTAACTTCCATCTTTATTATATCTCCGCTTTCTGATGCCTTAGCC
>JAQZBM010000085.1 GCA_029238945.1 Clostridia bacterium | reverse complement strand
ACTTCTCTTGCTGCCATGAAGTACCATATCCTTTGCAAAGGTTAGATTTGGTACCCGTATCTCAACACCCGGCTTAACCAGATTGCTTAAAAACTGCAGCTCGTTAAGTAAATCAGCTTTATTCTCAGCACTATCTCCCGAGCTAAGGATATCTTCTATCTCTTTTATTCTGGGCGGATATAGGTCTTTTTCCTTCTCAAACTCTGTACTTGCCTTAGCGATGCTTGCTCTTACCGGTTCAGAGCTTATTATGGCTGTAGCTGCGGGAAACAAATAATTGCCGAGGATGTGGTCTGTATGTCCATGGCTGTTTATGACATACTGCACACTATTTCCCGTAAGCTTCTCACTGGCTTTCTTCAGTTCTTTTGCAGCATCAGAATTGAGGAAGGTATCAAATATGACTGTACCGGATCCTAAGTCTATTATCCCTGCATTGCTGCCTGTATTATTTTCCTTTTCTATGGCAGCATAAGCCCCGTCTGCAAGCTCGAATAACCTGAAATAGTCGTTTTCAAGTATAACCTTACGTATCCTCTCCATATTAATCCCCCTATTCACCCTATTTACAACCAATTATACCATATTGCTGTAATATATAACCAATTAATGTTTCAAACTTCAGTTGGGGCAGCAAAAAGGAATAGCACTGAAAGATAGGTTTTCCTTGCTATTCCCTGTAAATATTATTCTTGTTTTACTGCTTAAGCTTTGCCTCACTTTCCAGATACTCTATGATGCCGGTGAATATGCACCAGGCTAGCTTCTCCTGATAGTGCTCCTGCTTCAGCAGCTGCTCCTCCTCAGGATTTGAAAGGAAGCCGCATTCTACCAGTGCGCCGGGTATGTCATTGCCCTTGAAAATATAGGTATCACTTCTCGGCTTTATTTTTCTGTCATTGCCTCTGTCCATTATATGTATCATTTCCTTTTGTATATATTCAGCTAAGCGCCTGCTTCTTTCGTCATCTTCTTCGTAAAAGGTCTGAGCCCCATAATACTGGCTCTGAGGGAAGTAGTTTAAATGTATGCCTATAACGATGTCTGCACCGCTTTCTTTTATTAGCTTCTGCCTGTTTGTCAGGTCCTCGTGCTTTCTGCCTGTTCTTTTGCCCTCTGTATAAAGCCCTGAGTCGTCTTCCCTTATAGTCAGCGCTACGCCTCCTGCCTGCTCAATCAGTCTTCTCAGCTTTAGCGCAATGCTGACGTTTATATCGTCCTCCTCAGTCCCTGTTAATCCGATTGCACCGTTATCCCGTCCGCCATGACCGGGATCAATGATAACCACCATGTTTTTGATTGGTATAGATGCTGTTCCTATGGCATCCTGTGATGCATAAATAAAGCTTGCTGCAAATACAGTCAAAAGCATAATTCTATACATTATACGAGATATCAGCCGCCTATTTACAACGAAAACCTTCAAGCTTATCACCCCACATTAAGTACTCATTTTATGGATATTTAAAAATCCGCTTCATTATGCATGGACATATGAATTAGCAGCAAATATGTTGATGGCAGGTGACAGGTGTTAGGTATCAGGTGTCAGAGTAAGATCCTTCGGTCGTTCCTCCCTCAGGATGACAACAGGGATATTAACGACTTTCATAACAATGACGCACCTTTGTCCGTTTCTCTTGGGATGGCTGGTAATCAGCTTTAAATAGTGGTAAAATATAACAAAATAAATATATGGGGGTATTCTAAATGGTAGACAGCAGGATTTCTAAATTTGCCAAAGTATTGGTTAACTACAGTATGAGAGTGAAAAAGGGAGACCTTGTATATATCGAAGGCTCCACTGTATCCGAGCCTCTTTTGAGGGAAGTGTATAAGGAAACAATATTAGCAGGAGCAAATCCTATTCTTTTTCCTCATTTTGACGGTATTAATGAGATACTGTTCAAGCTGGGCACAGATGAGCAAATATCCTATATAAACCCATTACAATATACGTTTCAATCCTGAAAAAATCGGTCTGCGTTCAAAGTCCACGCAGGAGCTTTTTGTTAAGATGCTTCAGAAAATCGGAAGCGGTGAGCTGAACTGGTGTGGTACACAGTATCCGACTAACTCGGCTGCCATGGATGCAAACATGTCACTTTGGGAATATGAAGAATTCTTATTTGAGGCATGTCACCTCAACAGCGCGGACCCTGTGGCGGAATGGATGAAGGTTCACGATGAGCAGGAAAGAATAGTCCAAATACTTGATACAAAGAAACATTTGGAGTTCAAGTCAAAGGATACTCAATTGACCTTAGACGTTGAAGGACGCAAGTGGGTTAACTGTGACGGCAAAGTAAACTTCCCTGACGGAGAGATTTACACATCGCCTATAGAAAACTCAGTAAATGGTCATATTAGATTTTCATATCCGGCTATACATATGGGCAACGAGGTAGAAGACATTGTACTTACCTTCAAGGATGGAAAGGTTGTAGATGCGAAAGCTGCAAAGGGTGAGGAGTTCCTCAAGAAGATGCTGGCCTCTGATGAAGGTGCAAGCAGGGTTGGTGAAATTGCTATAGGTACCAACTACAAAATACCAAAGTTCACTAAGAACATACTGTTTGATGAAAAGCTTGGCGGTACAATTCACCTGGCTGTTGGTGCATCCTTGCCGGAAGCAGGCGGCCAAAATCAGTCAGGACTGCACTGGGATATGATTTGCAATATGAAGGACGGCGGCGAGATATATGGCGATGGTGAGTTGATATATAAGGACGGAAAGTTTGTGATTTAGCGAAAGGAAAATAATTAAGGGTCGGCATGGAAACCGACCTCTACTTGTTTTTGTACATATCTATAAGTTTTTTGCCCTCTTGTCTTGCCTGATTCAGTATATCTTCTCTATCCTTTATCTGGTGTCTGTCTACATCAGCTGCAGTGATAGAGCCTGCCAGTTTGGCATTGATGCATTTGTGGAAAATGTCCAGCACCTTCAAGGTGCAATCGAAATAGCTTTTCTCCTCCGGAGGTCCGCCTGTACACACAGCAAAGCCAAGGCGTCTTTTGCGGCTTATGACGCTGTTGTCTATGACGTATTTGCTTGCCCAGACAGCCTGAGTCCTGTCTATGAAGGCTTTCAGCTGCGCAGTTACAGAGTGAAAAAACACAGGGGTCGCAGTTATCACTATATCCGCTTCATCCAGTATTTTATAGGCCTCCTGCATGAAATCCTTGATGATGCATTTTCCTTCCTTAAAACAGGCATTACACGCCGTACAAGGCCTAATATCCTCCAACGCGGTGTAGATGTGAGATATTTGTACTTTCTCTCCCATTCCTTCAATAACAGCCGCCATCAGAGTATCGCTATTTTGATTTTTTCTGGGGCTTCCGTGTATCGCCGCAATCTTAATCATCTTCTTGCTTCCTTATCTCTTGATTGTGAATACCTTCTGCTATTTGCTTTATGCTCTGGCCCTTTATATGTAAATCCGGAGCTATCTCCATCAAGGGTACTATTACAAAAGCTCTTTCTATCATCCTCGGGTGCGGAACTATAAGCTTCTCTTCAGTGCTTTCAAAGCCTTCATACAGCAGTATGTCAATATCAATGGTTCTTGGGCCCCATCTTATGAGCCTTACTCTTTTCAGCTGCTGCTCTACAGCATTGCACAGTGCCAACAGATCATAGGGCGGCAGTGTTGTTTCAATTTCAGTAACTGCATTTACAAACCAATCCTGCTGCTCATAGCCTACCGGCGCAGTCTCATAGAAGGAGGACAGCTTGGTCACCTTTATCGTGCCTCCGCTCTGCAGAAGTCTTAAGGCTTCCTGGATATTGTCCTTGGGATTGCCTATATTGCCGCCTAATCCAAGATAAGCCTTAGGCATTTCTTCTCCTCCTGATTTCCACCCCTAAGTAGTCATATATGCCGTTTACCGGTGCCTCAGGCTTCTTTACGGTAATCTCTATCTCCTGCACCCTTTTATGCTTTTGGAATATCTCATTTATTATATTTTGTGCCAAGGCTTCAATTAACTTATACTTCATAATGGTTGCATGATACTGTATTATCTCAAAAACCTCTGCATAGTTGACTGTGTCGTATACGCTGTCGCTGCTGCAAGCCTCTTCCAGGTCAACATACAATACAGCATTTATTATAAATTTCTGCCCAAGCTTGTTTTCTTCTTCCAATACTCCGTGATAGCCATAGAAGCTTAAGTTTTTCAGTAGGATTTTATCCATTGCTTTTCCAACCTCTCACAACAGCATCCGTAACCTTAGCTGCCCTAAAATTCTCTTTGACATCGTGTACTCTTACTATATCTGCTCCTTGTATAATGCCCATAACAGTGGTCGCTACTGTGCCCTCCATCCGCTCCTTCGGAACCACGTCCAGTATCTTTCCTATGAAGGACTTTCTGGAGGTACCCAGCAGTATGGGGCAGCCTAAGTCATTCAGCTCTCCCATCCGTGCCATTACCACTACATTCTGCTCTGCAGTCTTTCCGAAGCCAATGCCCGGGTCCAGTATCATGTTCTCCCGTTTCATGCCAGCCTTCAAGCCCATATCAATGGACCTTCTGAAAAACATGCACATTTCTTCCATTATATCTATACTGTATTCCGTACCTAGCTGATTGTGCATGATTATTACAGGTACGTCATACTTTGCAGCTACTTCAGCCATCCTTGGGTCCTTCTGCATGCCCCATATATCGTTTATTATAGCTGCTCCTGCCTGCAATGCCTTTTCTGCTACATTAGCCTTGTAGGTGTCTATTGATAGAGGAATGTCTATCTCCTTTGCAAGCCTTTGGATTACCGGTATGATTCTTCTTAGCTCTTCCTCCTCGCTGACTTCCACAAAGCCCGGTCTGGTGGATTCTCCGCCGATGTCTATTATGTCAGCGCCCTCTTCTACCATTTTCTTTGCATGGGCTGCAGCCTTTTCAATATCAACAAACTCACCGCCGTCAGAGAAAGAGTCGGGGTTTACATTTAGAATACCCATTATGTAGGTTCTTTCACCAAGGTTTAATGTATACTTCCCTGCCTGAACAGGCCATTTGCGGTGAATGTTCAGCAATATGTCTCTCATGTTCTACCTCCAAGTATCTACTTGCCGTTGTTTATCAAGGACATAACCTCTGCGCGAGCCTTTACATCCTTGTTGAAGAATCCTCTTACGGCCGAGGTTACAGTCTTAGAGCCTGGCTTCTTCACGCCTCTCATAGTCATACACATATGCTCTGCTTCCACAACAACCACTACTCCATAGGGCTCAAGCGCCTCCATCAGGGTATCGGCAACTGTAGCTGTAATCCGCTCCTGCAGCTGCGGTCTCTTCGCCACTGACTCAACTATCCTTGCCAGCTTGCTCAGACCGCACAGCCTTCCGTCCTTTGGCAGATATGCTACATGTGCTTTTCCAAAGAAGGGTACCAGGTGATGCTCACACATGGAGTAGAAGGGTATATCCTTCACCAATACAAGCTCCTCATATTTTTCTTCCTGAAAGTATACCTTGATATGGTCCTTCGGGTTCTCATTTAGTCCTGAGAAAATCTCTTCATACATCCTTGCTATTCTTGCTGGAGTATCCTTCAGGCCTTCCCTGTCAGGGTCTTCTCCAATTGCTTCTAAAATATCTCTTACTGCTCTTTCTATTTTTTCCTTGTCCATATTATACCTCATCATATATTTTATATTTATTATGCAGGCAGGTATTTCAACCATGCCTTGGAGTAGATTCTTACTCCTTTATGTATCCTTTTCTTATCAGCTTCCGGATATGCTGGTTGACCTTTTGCTCAATATCTACATCATAGGCTTCCTCCAGCACAAACATCATAGAAACAGCTACCTGCGCCACATCCAAAAGCTCCTCAGATATTCTGTCTATTACTTCCTTTTCTTCCATTTCAAATTTCTCGCCGTTTAAACCTCTGAATTTGCCGATAAGCTGCGCCAGCTCTCCCGCTTCCTCCATCAGCTTGAGCGCTGTGGATTCAATGTTGGGCTTCAGATTATTGAGTCTTGGCAAGCTTACGCTTTTATATCTGATGTTTCCCGAAAGTATTTCCTTCTCTTTCTCCATCCTTTATTCCTGCCTCCTTAAGTCATTTTAAGCATATTTAAATCTTCTCTTTTTTTGTTCAGCTGCTCTTTAAAAGCGTATAGGGATATAGCCTTAATGCTTTCAAGGTCCATATCTATAAACTGACAGCCGGATTGATATACATCATCCTCTGAAGCCTTGACAGTTCTTATAACCTTGACCTTGCAATCTATGAAAAAATTCAGCTTCAGCTTGAAGCTGAAAACCATATCCACAGGAAGATTAAGTTTGGTTTCAGTCAGTATTCCTCCTCCGCTTATATTGAGTATAGTTCCATTGAACTTCTTATCACTGTTTAAAATGGATATATGGTTTATAGAAATAGGCATTGCCAAGAAGCTGATTCTACAGTCAATTCTATTGAAGCTTCTTTTCTCTATAACACTTAGCTGATTATCAACAGGTCTTTTGACAAACAGTAGGTTCTTGTCTTTCACTTCCACCTGGGTATAGAATTCAAACATGCTGTTATCGCCTATTGCAATACATAATATATCTCTATTTACAGGTATGTCAGCGATTGTTTTTGTCTCCAGAACCAGAGTATTGCTGTCAAACTGTGATACATTGCTATAAATCTCATAACCCATGAAAGGTGTCAGAATAATTATCAGCTGCCCATGTACAAACTGCATGTTTTCCCCCCTTATCAACAAGAAAAATCAAATTTATATTATATATTATATCAAATTGTCGAAGTTCATAAAAATATATATGAAAATATTATCAAGTAAAAAGAGAGTACCTTTTATTTTCATGTACTCTCTTCCTTTTATTTTTATTTTGATAACTCGCAGCTGTTCAGTTTTATATATTGTCCCTCTGATATAGTTATGTACTTTTCATTTTCTATATTATCGTTAGTCACTATTGATGTTAAAGAGCCTGATGAGTCTTTGGATACCTCATAATATGCCAAAGCTCCTGCCTGGGGTCTGACTTTATATTCTCCGGGCTCTATGTCTCTTCCTACCTTGTACATGCCCGGTTTGTATACTCCATCCTCCGGCTTTTGGACCGGTGCTTCTTCTATAGGTGCAAGTTTCCCGTTCCTCAGTTCAAAGTATTGACCGTCAGATACAGTGATATATCTGCTGCCTTCAAAGTTGTCATTGGTGATTATGCTCTCCAGTGAACCGCTGCTGTCTTTGCTTACTTGGAAATAAGCCGATGTACCGCCGTTTGATAGCAGCATATACTCCCCTGCTTCAATATCTGTGCCGACCTTATACATGCCGGCCTTGGTCCAAATATCCGGTTCTTCCGCAGGTGCTGGTGCTGGTGCAGGCTCCTTTGCATTCTGTGTTGTGTCGGGTGCTTGCCCTACATTGTCATTGTCATCACCACCGGTGCTGAATGCAGCAATGGCTACTATTATTACTATTGCCCAAAACCACCAACGCTTATATATTGGTTTTCTCATTTGTATGCCTCCCATATTAAAATCTGAATGCTATATATATTTTCACAAAAATCGTTGTATATTATGTGAGTTTTATACAAAGTAAAAACGGAAGTGTAATCAAAATAAGCTTGCGCCTTGTGACTACACTTCCGTTTTCTTATTATATTTACTTGCCGCTGAAATAATCGGTAAAATCCTTCTTTAAATCAATTCCGTCATTCTTAAGAATTTCTTTTGCCAGATAATAACCGCTTGCCATAACTCCAGCCACACCAAATCCGGGGAATACCCATTGCCCTACCAAATATAAATCTTTGATGTCAGTCCTTTGTTTCATATATTTCCCATATTCTTTTTCTTCTGCAGACCATCCCATAAAGGAACCATTTTGGCTATATGTATATCTCTCATAAGTCATTGGCGTCGATAATTCATGAGAGACAATCGCATCCGTAAATTCACTTCCCAAATGACTTTTTATTCGATTTAACAAAACATCTTCAACACTTTTCTTAAGTCCTTTATATGCTTCTCCCCGTACCTTTCCCGCTTCAGTCTGCCAAAAATTCTGGTATTCATATGCTAATGGTATCAGAGCAACTAAAGATCTGTATTTATCGCATTCCCTTTTCGGATAAACATTAATTACAATAGGAGCATTTTCTGCATTATATCCCTCTGGTGCAAGCTTGTAATCCTGCGTTCCCGTGATGGTGATACAATCTACGTTTTCAAAATCATATGTATCCTGCACAGCTATAAACATCGCACATATGGATGGATATATCTTCTTACCCTCAATGGCTTTCTGCATCTTACCTACAAGCTTTTCTTCATTTCTAATCCATTGATAGGTATATTGTGGAGATGCATTGCTTATTACTTGCCCATGATACTCATCTCCATCCTTGGTCCTGACCCCATATGCCTGTTCATCCTTTACAAGTATCTCAACTACCTCCGAGTTAAGCTTAACTGTACCGCCCATTCTGTTGAGACTTTTAACTGCGGCATCCGGAATCGCCTGCATTCCCTCTTTAGGATATTCGTTATTGCTGAACACGCCCCATTGATATGCAAATGCCATGAAGACCATGGGATAGGGACAGTATGAATATATCGCAGCTTTCAATTCCTCCGAGTCAGTGAGCTTATCCAATATTTTTTTTGCATTTTTGATTCCGTACTTCATAAACATCGGCTTCTGTTTTTTCGCTTTCATGCCAAAGCTTATCATCTGCAGAAGGTTCATATCGTAAGGAGGCTCAGGTGCCTCTGTTCCGGAGAACATTTCCTTATTTATTGTCTCCATCACCCGGAACAGCTTGTCTATGTCTTCTTTATATTCTGCAAAGCTTTGTTCAAAATCTTCCCTAATGGTACCATGTCTGAACATATATTTTTTGCCGTCAATGTAGCATGCCATATTTCCCCTGCATGGCACAGTTTCTATATGCGTTGCATCCCAATATTCCAAAAACTGAGGAATCGCTTGTCCTTCCTCTAATTCATAGAGTCCGTGGATTCCCAAATCAAAATGGGCTCCTTTTCTTTGAAAAGATGTCACAAGTCCTCCCGGGATATTGTGTTTTTCAAGTACTAGAACTTTTTTATTATATTTAGCCAAGAAATTAGCGGCACTTAATCCTCCCATTCCGGCACCTATAATTATAAAATCATACTTATCCATTTTACTGCTCCTGCATCCACTATAATTTGTTTGATTCAATTATAACAAATACCTTCAATATTATCAAAATAATACCATAATCTCCATATACCTTCCAATAACGCAAAGAAGGATATAGGTCTTTGATGAATAAAAAATAGAGAGTAAGAACACATTGTTTTTACCCTCTATAGCTCTATATATTATTTAACTTTGATTTTCTATATAACTCCTCAAGCTCCTCTTTGTTATCACTGGCAATCATAAGTGTATCACCGGCTTTTATTATTGTAGCACCACGTGGTGTAATCAATTTTCCGCCCCTTTTAATCATTACAATCAAGATACTCATCGGAATATCTAAATCCATGATAGCCTTATTTGCCATAGGACTTTTGTCAGATATGTTAACTTCAAGCATTTCAGTGCGTAGTTCACCTGAGTAGTCAGTAAATGTGGTTAACACAGTGCCCTCTTCCTCAATCAGTTTTAGTTTCTTTGCAATAGGAACAAATAAAGTACCCTGTACTAAGACAGAAACCAGAGCAACAAAGAAAACAATGTTAAATATGTTATCTGCAATAGCTAGACCCGCTGTTAAAGGATATGTTGCAAATACTATTGATGCAGCACCTCGAAATCCGACCCATGCTACCAGCATTTGTTCCTTCACCGGTCTTTTGAAAAAAGTTAAAATACTGAAAATGGCAAGAGGCCGTGCTATAAAAATTATAAACAGTGCAACTGCAAAACCTGATGCCGCTATCCCGGGTAATCTTGAAGGAAATACTAAAAGCCCAAGTGTGAAGAAAAGCAAAATCTGCATTAGCCAAGATAATCCATCAAAGTAACGTACCAAGCTTATCTTATGTACCAGTCTGCTATTACCCATTATAATTCCTGTAATATATACTGCTAAAAAACCATTTCCGTAAAGAAGGTCTGCACCTGTAAAGCTTATGATTACAACTCCAATAACAAGAATTGAATATAACCCATCTATATCAAGATTAATATGGTTAACAAGCCAAACAGCAGCTTTACCGATAAGAGCACCAAATAATATACCAATAATGATTTGTGTGATTAAGAGTACTGCTACATTTTGAGTATTTCCGGTTAAAAGCCCCAGAAAAATCGTAGTAAGCATATACGACATAGGATCATTTGAACCGCTTTCCATTTCCAATATAGGAGCCAACCCATGCTTCAAGTTAAGCTTTTTAGAACGCAATATAGAAAACACCGATGCTGCATCGGTAGAAGACACTATAGATCCAAGGAGCATTCCCTCAAGCATTGTGAATCCAAGTACAAAATGTGCGAAAAGTCCTATGAAAAGAGCAGTTAATAGAACTCCTGCGGTAGCAAGCACGCTGGATATGGCAGCAATGGGCTTTGCGGCTTTCCAGCTGGTACCAAAGCCGCCAGAGAACATTATAAATATAAGTCCAAAGTTACTTATTTTTGACGCAAGCTCTGAATCATTAAAATATATTCCACCCGGTCCATCTGACCCCATGAACATTCCTATTGCAAGGAATACAATAAGAGTGGGAATACCATACTTATATAAAATCTTGCTGGAGACAGCACAAAAAAGCAGGATGAGTCCTGATACTAACAATAACTGCATTGAATCTCTCCTTTTTATTATTTTTATTATTAATAGAATAAGATTGAAATGATATTTATAAAGACTTTTATATAGGTTTGCCTTTTGTTTCATTAGCAGAAGTGCACTAAAACATTATACATATCTATAATAAATAGTAACATTATTATGTGGCAAAGTCAACGAAACTATAATTGTCAACAACGATAAACAGCAGTAAATCATGATTATTTCTTGCATTCTATATCTATACTCAATTACGTTTGAATTACTCCATACTGCATATTATTTCATTATATAATTTGTAGAATTATAAAGTGTTAGAGAGTTTTCAACTTATGATGATAAGAACTCATCATATTAACGCAATATTTGATGGATTAAGTTTAAATTTTCTTTGGGTTAATCCAATACATATACCCCTTTCCTATATTCCATGCACCTGAAGCATGTTTTATCATTATGGGATAAATGCCTTTCGGCAACTTTTTTACTCTATTCTTATCATTTATGCCATCAACAGCAGTTCTATATCCATAAATATCACTATTGATATTTACCATTTCACGTTCCTTTGTCTCTATAGCTGTTTTGCCTTCTGCCCGCTTCACATATTCAGCAATATCTTCTACGAATTTATCCCATCCGTTTCTCGTGAGTATAACTCTTGGACAGAATTTGCCTGACCAGTCCTGATGCTTAAAGACTTTCAAGTTTGGGTATGTCATAATCAAGGCTGCATTCAGCTTCTTTGCGTTTTCTTCAGCCTTCAGCACATTACCATTCTCACATATTTCAATGGAAATAGTTTTATAATTGCCGTCACCCTTGCCATCACCTGCATTATATGTTACTTCATCTAAGGGAATAACCTGTGTTATAGAATCCTGATCTACAAATAAGTGAGCTGAAACATACTGTTTATCGATATTTTCAACATTCTGCATCCATTTTGCATGAAGTTCATCTCCTGCACTTGGAGCTGAATTGCCTGTATTATGATTAGTAATACCGATGCATTCTTTCAGCTTTATAAGAGTCCGAACATTTCTTTTTCTCATGAGCTTAACAATCTGAAGCTTGACTGGAATATCATCAATATATCTGTCCTGTATGATACCATCAATAATATTCAATTTACTTAAAGCCATTTTTATTGTTCTCCTTTTTTGCTATTTTGATAACTAAAGAAGGATTGAAATACCAATGTCAGAAGTATCATTGTGTTATCCACGCCAAGGTCGCCGCGCAGCGCCAATACTGCAAATATTACTGCTGCAATTATTGATATGAAACTTTTTACATCTATTAATTTAACTAGTTTTCTAAAAAATTCCTTCATCTAAAAACCACCCCGCTCCTATAAAAAGCTTCCAATAGCCAATAAGCGCAGCCCCAGGTGCTTGTTCAAGCTTATCTAATCTCCCATCATGTTCCTTATATAACAGTAAGATTTCCTCTACCTGTTTTGCCATATATTCAATGCTTATACCCATTTTGATGATGGCTTTTGTTTGCTCTTCCATGTTGTCCAGCCTATGATGTGCAGATTTACTAGCTTCTTCTACTTTTGTAATTCTTTCCTTCATGTCATACTGATTCTGCAGCAATGTACTTTCATCATTCTGCATGTCTTCCACACTTTTTTCCAGTGTCTCTAGCCTGTAACTATGCTCTAAATGCTGCTGACAATGATTCATACGCCACCACCCTTTCAAAAAAAATTAAGAGGGGATGAATCCCCTCTGTTAGGTCGCAATATCGCCCTAACCTGCATTTATTGCGGTCAAAATTTCTGACTTTTCTGCATCAGACAATGCAGGATAATCCATTATTATATCTTCTGCCGTCCTGCCTTCAGTAGTCATTCTTGTGCTAATAGCATTTACAAATATATTTTTCTTCCAGCTCGGCATTATACAGCACCTCCCATTAATGCAGCCATAGCAAGGTTAAGGTCTTGTACCTGCTGCTTTAATTGAGCTATTTCTTCTTGTGTAGTTGGAATTGTATCAACGTACTTGTAATACACTTCCTTAGTTTCCAAATTAACGTACGGCAAAGCTTGTTTTCCACTAACATTGTCAGGCTGCGGTATACTTTCAACTGCTAAATTATACTTCGCATAATCCTCGCCTGGCATATCTTGATATAACATTTCGGACACAAAACCGTCTTGTTCATATTTTATGCGTATCATCTTACACCCTCCTTAAATTTTTACATATTGCAGCTTTTCTTTATAGAAATAATTGCCCTTAGTATAATATATATCGCCTTTTTCCATATCTACGTAATCTGCATAAATACTGCCGCTTCCTGTTATGAGTTTTGTAAACAACAGATTTTTTGTTACTAAGTCTATAACAAATATCATTTGTCTACTTTCAGAAGTTCCACCAGTGCCGTCTGCATAATATCCTGAAAATACGATAGTTTGCTGTCCAGTCCTATTATAAGCTTGAAAGTATTGACTATTATTTATCTTAATATTTAGAGTTGTCAGTGTGGCATAGTAGAAGAGCATATCGTAACGTCTAAGTACCGCTGCATTTGAGCCACTTAATCCATGCCCGAAAACGGCTTGTATATAATCACCTGCGCCATATTTACTTGTTATGAGTGCTAAATCATCTTTAGCATAGAATTTGATAAAGCATGATGTGCTACCAAAGGCAACTATAACATAATCTGCATTTACAGACACCCCTGCAATCATAGTGCTACTGTCAACTACAACTGATGTTACTAGATTTGCATTCTCATCATATTTGTATAATGTATATCCTGAGTTATAACCGCTCGAATATATTGACCCATCAGTTTTATCCAAACATATTTGCCATTCTGCGTTTACAACTATTGAGCCTGTTTTAACCAGAGATAAATTGAGTATACTACGTATCTCGTAAAGCCCATTAGAACTAATTATATACAATTTATTATTGTATATTTCTAACAATACACAATCTGCAAGTGTAGTAGGCAGCTCTATCGTTTGTTGTACTGTAAAAGTTGCTTTATCGCACTTGTCAATATAATACCTGCCTATCGATGTGTGTTTTCTATAAGCATATATATAGTCATTATCGCCCGTAATTCGCGTAACTGCGTCTAGTACGCTGAAGCTCTTAACACTTGAATTATCAATACTTATATTCCC
>JAQZBM010000084.1 GCA_029238945.1 Clostridia bacterium | reverse complement strand
TGTAAGCCTGAGGTCGGGCGTGCAGTAGAGGGAATGTAAAAGCGACTTCTGCGCTCGGAGAAGCATCGGTTGAAGCACTTTCGGACAGGGGTTCGATTCAAAAGAGTCGCCTTGTAAAGTGATTTACAAGTGAAAATCTGGCTTTATCGGTGAAACCGTAACGTGAAGACGACGGCAGTACCGAGGGGTATGAGGAGCAATCCACCAGCCCTGTATCGACTCATAGGCATCCTAAAGGATGTACTAGGATAGAAGCTAGTTTGGGGATATTCCCCAGACAGAAGAGGAATACATCTCAGCAGGGGTGTGTCCCCTTATCTTATGGCTTCTATAACACGCCAGAGGACTTCCATAGGAAGTTCATGATATAGTCAGCACCATTGGAGACAATGGATAAAGCGTCCCCTCGCCTCTACCAATGAAATAAATAAATCTTACATAGGGAAGTCTGTGATGATATTTATCACAGACTTTTGTTATATCTATAGCTCGCCATAAGTTCAAGGAATACAACAAGCGCTTTATGGTATAATTGATATAAGGGGATTATGCAGCAAGGACTCGTGGAGCTGGCTTTGAGTCCCTTACGCTTTATGAAAGAAGTGATAAAATTGTATGAGATAATTTCTTCTCTAATAAAATACATATTCATAACTATTATCTATCTTTTTATTTTTGCAATCATACGTATGATATATCTAGATATACGTTCAATGAATACTCCTATGTCCGCAAGCAGCAAAAAACTACCCTATTTAAAGCTTTTAAATCGCGATGCTTTGGAATTGGAGGCTGAAGAGCAATATATTTTGGAGGATAATATGTCGATTGGCCGTGATTCGGACAACAACATTGCTATTGCTGACTCATTTTTATCAGGATGTCATGCCATGTTTATTAGGCAGGATAAAAGCTATTTAATTAAGGACCTAGACAGTACAAATGGTACGTTTGTGAATGGTGAGAAGCTTACTGACACGCCGGTACAGTTGAAAGACAGGGATAAAATAAAAGTAGGCCAGTTGGATCTTTTATACGTTGCAGGCAGGGAGGTCAAATAATGCGTATCCTTAAATACCCGAGGCCATTCTTTATGATAGTGCTGGTAAATGTTATTGGATTTGGCCTTTTATATTTCTATAAAACCCCCTATGATCACAAAATTCTTTTAGCCGGTTTATCAATGATTTTACTTATAGGGGCGGGGTACTTCACGATTCGGAAAGTAAAGCTGGGGGAGGATTACCTTTTCCTGATTGCAGGCATGCTCTCAAGCATTGGCATAATTATGCTATACAGACTCAATATGACCTTAGGCTTCAAACAATTAATATGGTTTGGCATGGGTATAGGACTGTTTTTTGCCAGCTGCTTTCTATATCGAAAGATTCAGGTATGGGAAAGACTAACCTATTTTTATCCTGCACTTTCTTTATTACTGTTTGCAGCAACCATGTTTTTTGGAAGAAGTATCAAAGGTGCCAAGAACTGGATTGTCATCGGGCAATTCAGCATACAGCCTTCGGAAGGCGTGAAGATTATATTTGTCTTTTTTATTGCCGCTTTTCTTAAGCATTATGAAAAGCAGCTGAAAGAGCTTGTGGTATTTCATTTCAAAATGCTGAAGGTAAAACCACTGCATATTTTAATGGGCATTGCTTATATGCATTTCGCGTTTATGGTCATCCAGCGGGAATGGGGAACTGCGGTACTGTTGCTTCTGGTGTACTTTATGCTGATATATGTTTATATTGATAGCAATCGTTTCCTGTTGGTTAATGGAATTTTGGCAGCCGCAGGGGGGCTGGGGGGAGTTATTTTTGTTAACCATGTAAGGGTCAGAGTTGATGCATGGCTAAACCCTTGGGCTGACATTGCAGGAAAGGGATATCAAATCACTCAATCTTTGTTTGCCATTGGCTCAGGCGGTTTCTTTGGAACAGGACTAGGGTTGGGCAGACCAGACTTTATTCCTGAAGTAAGCACTGATTTTATTTTTTCAGCTATTTGTGAAGAAATGGGGATACTTGGCGGAGTTTCAGTCGTCCTTCTTTATTTCATATTGGCATACAGGGGCTTTAAGATTGCCCTGTATGCAACTGATTATTTTGCAAAAATACTGGCTCTTGGACTCACTTTAATATTTGGTTTTCAAACGTTTATCATTATAGGAGGCGTAATAAAATTGATACCTCTTACAGGTATAACAATGCCGTTTATCAGCTATGGCGGCAGTTCTTTAAGCATTAATTTTATAGCTCTAGGAGTATTGCAGGCACTTTCTGCGGGATGTCAGGAGGAAAAGGAGGCCTTTGATGGAGTTAGAAAATAAAAGAATTATTCGTGTTTTGGTTTTATTGTGTTTCCTTTTTCTTTCCATTGTGGTTTACCTGACTTATTTTGAATTGTTTCAAAAGGACAAGGTCCTCACCAGCTCTTATAACAAGAGGCAATGGGGACAGGAAGATGCAACACTTAGGGGCAGTATTTTGGATAGAAATGGAGTTGTACTTGCCTATAGTACTGATAATGAGAAAAAAAATAAACGGGTTTATCCTTTTGGCAGCTTGTACAGTCAACTTATCGGTTACAACTCAAGTATCTATGGAAAATCTCTGTTGGAGGCGCAATATAATAATGAATTGCTGAATGTGAGGGAATTTGCTCCAATTTTGGATCTTCAGCAAAAGCTTGCAGGTGAGCAGGCAATCGGAAACAATCTTTATCTTACTTTGGATCACAAGCTGCAGATGAAAGCAAAAAAACTGATAGGAAACAGGAACGGGGCAATAGTTGTCATGGGGCCTAGAACTGGTGAAATCCTGGCAATGGTGAGCAAACCCGACTTCAACCCAAGCAGCGAAAAGCTTGAACAGCAATGGCAGGACTTGATCGAATCTAAGGAACATCCTTTTGTACCCCGGGCAACGCAGGGACTCTATGTTCCAGGTTCGACCTTTAAGGTACTGATTGCTGCAGCTGCTGTAGAAAGCGGAATGTCAGACAGAACCTTTAATGATGAAGGAAGTATCGTCATTGAAGGCAAAACAATTAATAATTTTGGAAACCATGCATATGGTACGGTGGACTTGAAAAGTGCTTTGGCTGTATCCAGTAATGTGGCATTTGCACAGTTGGGTGTAGATATTGGAGATTACAAGCTTAAAGATATCATGGCTCGGGCAGGAATGAATAAGGATATTGCATTTGACGTTCCGGTAAGCACCAGTCGTTTTCCGTATAAAGATATGAGCAAACTTGATTTGGCTGCAGTAGGTATGGGACAGGGAAAACTGCAAGTGACACCGTTGCATATGGCAATGATTGCTTCGGGAATTGCAAACAATGGCGTTATAATGAAGCCTTATATGGTAGACAGGGTGGTTTCTGCTACTGGTAATACTTTGATGACTGCAAAGCCTTCGGTATTCAGCAAAGTTATGACTACAGAAACTGCAGCAGCGGTAAAAGATATGATGCAGTATGTTGTGGAAAAGGGAACAGGGAAGAGTGCCTCTGTTCGAGGAATAGAAATCGCAGGCAAAACGGGTACAGCCGAGAATGAACTGAGTATGAAGCTGAAGAACAAAGAACATGCGTGGTTTATCTGTTTTGCTCCGGCTGATGACCCCCAGGTTGCAATAGCCGTTGTACTGGAGTATAGCGGCTCTACCGGAGGGAAGGCAGCGGCACCCATCGCAAGAGAATTGATAAGGCAAGTGTTACGCTAGAAAATAAATTTAAACGCTTAGGTCAATTACGAGATAGCTGCCTAATGGCAGCAGTCTTACCTTTAGTTAAATAAGTGCTAGACACCAAATTTATCCACTTATGGACACAAAATTAACCTTTCGATAACTATATAAATGTTACCGGGAGACTTTTTTGTGGGCAGACCATGCTGAGATGAGTAAAGTAACATCATCAGCCACCGCAGTTCCCCATTTATTACGAAATGAAAACCTCTCTAAGCACTATATGTTAGGGACTTTGAGCCTATTGTGTGAGAATAGTTAAAAGTCTATGATAATATTATCAATGGAGCTTGGGGGTATTTGTATGAAAATGTGGCCTTTCTCAAGGAAACAACAACCGGAAACAGATAATTCAAATTACACACAGCAAACTCAAGACGAAGAAGTGCTTCTAGATGCGAAAATTGCAGGAAAGGATATCTTCAACAGACTTTTAAAGGCTATGCAGGATGAAAAGGGGGTTCACATTGAATCTTTCTTATGTGCATTGGGAGCTTTAGCGGGATATGCCTGCCAGGCAAGTGTTCGGGAAACACTAATAGCAGAAAGAGGTCTCAGCGAAAATCAAGCCTTCATGATTGTGGAGTGCAAAGATGGAAGCCGATACTTTTTCGGTGATAATGTAAACAGACCACTCGTTGAAAGTCAGTACTCGGTATGGTCGCTAGCAGCAGGTGCAGCTCAACATCTGGGATCGAAGAAGCTTATCAATATCAATGAGATTTTTCAGCATGTTTCAGAGGTGGTTGGAAGTGAGGAATTTGGCAGGTTAAGACTGCCTGAGGGACACAATACCAGCGACATCCCCTACAACTATGTGAAAGCACTTTGGCCTGCTATGCATCAGGTAGTGAAGTCATACTGCACGGCAGAGCAATGGCCTATCGCATTTGGTTTAGCAGTTCAGGAATGCATCATATTTGGAAAATCTGTTATAGATCCGAACTTGGCACTTGCTATCGTCATGGAAAGTGCGGTAGCAATGTCAAAGGTTGATTTGAAGTAATAATTAAAAATAAATCACTGCATTCATTCGATAAATGCAGTGATTTTTGTATTATTGAGGTATATTTATGGTATAATTAGTAAATAAATGTTCTGAATGTTTACTGAAATGATGGTGATATGATGAATCTTGAATTAATTGAAAAAGTGCTTATAGAAAAAACCTCAGCATTCATTATCATTCTTTTTGGTTCTGCTGTTAATGGTAAATTGAGGAATGATAGCGATATTGATATAGCTTTCTTATCAGAAAAAAAACTTAGCGAGTACGAAGTATATTGCATTGCCCAAGAATTGGCTAATGAACTTGGCAGAGATGTGGATTTGATAGATATGAGTAAAGCTTCCACAGTTTTTAAATCGATTATTCTAGGAACGGGTAAAATTATCTATTCATCTGATGAAAACAGAAAACATGAGTTTCAAATAAGCACATTCAAGGATTATGCGTTACTTAACGAGGAACGAAAGGTGATTTTAGACAGGATACAGGAAAGGGGCAGTATATATGAAAAGTGATATTATACTGAACAAAACTGCAGAAGCGCTGGGGACGGTTCCTAGCACTTCAGAAAGAGACGCCATCGGACTTCGTAAGAAGTTTATGATATAGTCAGCACCCTTGGAGACAATGGATAAAATATGATAAGTTTTACATAGAACCGCCTGTGATGAAAAACAATCACAGGCGGTTTTGCATGCGTTGAATTAACTGCGAAAGTGTGGTGCCTGACAACATGACTTTCTTTGTTTAGATACATCTAAATTGTGGAATAATCTAATAAATGATAAAAAAGGCGGGATGAACTTGGACAAATACTTATACTATGAATGCCCGTAAAAAATATGATGAAGCTGAGGATTTAAATCCCTATTTGAGTTCTTGAAGTATGAAACAGAAAAGACGTGAAAAAAACATTAGAGCTAGCCGGCGGTGCGAAGCGGGAACGTAAAAGCTTGTCAGAATTTGTTTAAATGGTCTTAAGTATAGCGTTTATTACGCATATATATTCCATGAGAAAAGGAGCTAAGGATAAATGGCGAACAAAATACTTAAAAATCAAATACTGCAAGTAGTTGAAAACCAAATGATGTTGGATGAACCCAAGTGTGTGAATGACACATTTAGGCGTCTGATTGATGAAGGGTATAAGGAACGGGAAGCAAAAGAAATGATAGGTACTGCTGTGCTGGGAGAAATATATGATATCTTAAAAGAAGGTCAAGAGCATGATGCAGCAAGATATGAAAGGAGGCTCAACAGACTAGGGGGAGATTTGCAGCTGAACGAAGAGGATGACTATGCAGCAGCAACGGAAGAATTTAGCGTCGAAGAGCTTCTTGAGCAAATTGCCTACAACAATGGGCGTTTACCCAAAAAGCAGCTGAAGCAAATCATCGCCAAAAGAGATGAAGCCATTCCTCTTTTACTGGATGTGCTGAGGAAGGTGAGAGAGAATCCGATAAAATACCGAGATGATTCTGATTACTTTCTTCATATCTATGCAGCTCATCTTTTGGCTCAGTTTAGAGTCAGAGAGGCATATCCTATTTTGGTCGATATCCTAACCCTGCCCGATGATATTCCTTATGGTTTGTTCGGAGATGGAATAATAGAAGCAGGCAGCCGCATCTTAGCATCTGTTTGCAATTCAGATACAAGCCTGATTAAAAATTTAGCAGAGGATGCTAATGCCGATGAATTCATGCGAGAACAAGCAATTGAGGCTTTAACGATTCTTGCATTACATAACTTGATACAAAGAGATGAAGTCATTGAATATTATAGAAAACTGCTTCGAGATGAAAGTATTATCAGCAAGCCCACTCTGTTGGGACTATTTATCAATACATGTTGCGACATATACCCGGAAGAATTATATGACGATATAAAAGAGAAATTTGAAGATTGCTTAGTAGATGAATTGATTGTTGGTATAGAAAGCGTTGATGAGGCGATAATTATTGGCCTGGAAGAGACTTTGAAGGCATCAGAAGATAATATTCATTTACAGTTTATCGATGATACAATAGCAGAACTAGAGGATTGGATCTGCTTTGATGAAGATTATAAAGAAAGAATGGAAGCGATAGAAAAGGCAAGGAACTTCAATATTGTAATAAAGGAGCCGAAGATTGGCCGAAATGACCCCTGCCCCTGTGGCAGCGGGAAGAAGTATAAGAAATGCTGCGGAAAATAGGAGGAGATGCAGAATGCTGATTCATTGTACAAAGAAATTGCTGGACGAGCTTAAAGTAAAACCGACGCCGGTGAAAGAGGAGAAGCCGCTTTTGATTACCCAAAGGATGTGCTAATTATAGAGGATAAGAATGTCAGGTTGCCTGAATATATCCCCAAATATACAAAGATTGAATACAGTTACGATTTTGGAGATGGTTGGGAGCACTATATTACAGTTGAAAGAATTATTGAAGAATATAACAGGAATCATCCGGTCTGTATTGAGGGAGAAGGAACCACACCGCCGGAGGATGTAGGTGGAGAATCGGGCTATGATGATTTCTTGGATATACTATCAAACCCTAAGCATCCGGAGTATGCGGATACACTAAGTTGGTCCATAATGCAGATGTATCAAGCCTTTGATATAGAGTCGGTAAATCGAAGGCTGAAAAGTGCACTTAGAAGGTGGTAAAAAGCAATGGTGCCAAGCAGCACCATTGTAGATAATAGATAAAGCATTCCCTCGCCTTCATAAAAAATGTGTTATAAGTTTTACATAGGAGAGTCTGTGATTACTTGCAATCACAGGCTTTTTGTTGCGTTGAAATAACTGCGAAAGTGCGGTGCCTGATGCCAATTACCTCCCACTTGCTCAGGCTGATTTATTTGTTAAAAAATTATTATGGAATTTTCAAAAAATTTATAAAAAAGTATTGTAATTCACATAGGACTATGGTACATTTTAGAAGTTATAATTATAGAGAAATTTGCATAATTATAACCCAATTAATATAAAACTTCTTAATCGGGCTGATTGTCCGATGGGGGGTTTTCTTTTTTGAAAATAATATGATAAGGGAGTTGTTATGGTGTGACAGAGGATGTTTTTGTTCAGCTAGTAAATGTAAGTAAAAGTTTTGATCGAGAGGAAGCAGTACTAAAGAACCTGAACCTTGAGATAAGAAAAGGTCAATTTTTAACCCTATTAGGACCCAGCGGATGTGGAAAGACCACTACCTTAAGATTGATAGCAGGTTTTGAGACACCGAATAGCGGAGATATAATAATTGATAAAGAAAATGTAACGCAGAAGTCTCCGCATCAAAGATGTGTAAACACTGTGTTTCAGAATTATGCACTGTTTCCGCATATGAATGTTTTTGATAATATCGCCTTTGGATTAAAGATGAAGAAGGTAGCCAAAAAAGAAATCGAAAATAGGGTATTTGAAATGTTAAAAATGGTTCAGCTAGAGGGTTACGAGGGAAGAATGCCGTCCCAGCTCAGCGGCGGGCAGATGCAGCGTGTAGCCATAGCAAGGGCGGTTATTAATAATCCTAAGGTTTTGCTTCTTGACGAGCCTCTTGGAGCTCTCGATTTAAAGCTTCGAAAACAAATGCAGCTGGAGCTTAAGCATCTTCAAAGGAAGCTTGGTATAACCTTTATATTTGTAACCCATGACCAGGAAGAGGCCTTGACCATGTCAGACAGCATAGTGGTTATGAATAATGGGGTTGTCGAGCAGATAGGCACTCCAGAAGAGCTTTATGAAAAACCTAGAACCAAGTTTGTAGCTGATTTCCTGGGTGAAACAAACATACTTGAGGGTGAGGTAGTTAAGATAAAGGATACAGAGGTATTGCTAAACCTGGAGCAGGAGGAGGATATCATAAGAATTCCCAATATGAACTATGGTTTTGGTGATAGATTTACTGTATCTGTAAGGCCGGAAAGAATTAAAATTAAGGCTGAGCTGGAGGAAGGCGATGTCTGGCTGCAGTGCAGGATTAAGGAGAGAATATATTCAGGCTTTGTAATCAAGACTATTGCGGTTACTAAAAAGGGAAAAGAAATAATCATCAATGAGCCTATAGAGCAAAAGAGCAATTTTGGCAGAAATGATGATGTGTTTGTAACATGGAAGCCTCAGCATTCCATAGTTATAAAGGCATAGGGGGTAGGACAATGGAAAAAAAGCTTACCTTCAAAAGCATGCTGGTTACTATACTTCCTGCGGCACTTTGGATGTTAGGGTTATTTGTACTGCCGCTGATATTGATTGTCATAGTAAGCTTCAGCACCAGAGGAGAAGTAGGGGATATAGTATACAGATTTACCCTTGATAACTATACCAAGCTGCTGAATCCCCTGTATATCAATATTTTTATTAAGTCTGTACTTATTGCATTGTTTACAACGGCTTTGTGTCTTGTGTTTGGCTATCCCTTTGCATTTATAGTTGCAAAAGCCGGCAAGACCCTTAAGCCATTGCTGCTGGTATTAATCATGCTTCCTTTCTGGACAAACTCTTTGGTCAGAACCTATGCTATGATTATCCTGCTCCGTACAGAAGGAATAATAAACACTGTACTCAGATACATCGGACTTATAGATCAGCCCTTGGAGCTTATGTATAACAACTTCGCAGTAATGGTGGGAATGCTGTACATGATGTTCCCGTTCATGGTACTTCCGCTGTATGCATCCATTGATAAGCTGGATATGAAGCTCTTGGAGGCTGCAGATGACCTTGGAGCTAAGCCTTTAAATAAATTTCTGCGCGTGACGCTTCCCCTTACCAAAGGAGGCATATTGTCCGGTTCACTGCTGGTTTTTGTACCGACCTTAGGTTTGTTCTTCATAACGGATCTTATGGGGGGAAGCAAGGTGGTACTGATGAGCAATCTTATAAAAAATCAGTTCCTTACAGCTAGGGATTGGCCTTTTGGTTCGGCAATATCAGTAGTCCTTGTTATGGTTATGATACTAATGATAGCACTTTATATCAAACAGGGCGGCAAAATTGACAAAAAGGCGGTGATGTGATTATGAAAAAAACAAAAAGCAGTTTCATAAAATCACTCTATGTCTTCTTGATATTTATGTTTCTATACACCCCGATAATGGTGCTTATGGTATATTCCTTCAATGAGTCAAAGCTAAACGTTGTATGGACTGGCTTCACCTTTAAGTGGTATCAGAGCTTGATGAATAATGCTGGCATTTTGGAAGCGGCAAAAAACTCTTTTCAGGTAGCGATAGCAAGCACCTTGATTTCGGTAGTTATAGGCACGCTGACTGCAATTGGTCTGTATAGATATAAATTCAGAGGGAAAAACGTCCTGGATACTATTTTGAACATACCCTTGATTATCCCGGAGATAGTTATGGGTATCTCACTTTTAGCATTTTTCTCAATGGTACAGCTTCCATTGGGCAAGCTATCCTTGATAGCAGCCCATGTAACCTTCAGCATTGCTTATAAAGGTATTCTTCCATGTAACTCTGCCAATGATTATGCCCGGAGTTATTGCAGGAGGCTTCCTTGCATTTACATTATCCCTGGATGATGTCATAATAAGCTTTTTCGTTGCCGGTCCCGGCAGTGTGACATTGCCCCTTAAGGTGTTTTCTATGGTGAAATTTGGCGTGACCCCGGAAATCAATGCACTATCAACAATAATAATGGTATTTACTCTGACGATACTTGGATTGTCCATGGTATTCAGGAAGATAAACCTCAATTTGCGAAGGATAGGAGCAGTATTAACCCTGACAGTATTTTTGACAAGCGGCATCGGATATGGCATTTGGGCAGCAGCTAAGGATAAGGAAGGTCCGAAAGAGACCATCAATATTTTTAACTGGTCTGAATACCTGCCGCAGTCTGTTATAGATAAGTTTGAACAAACCTATAACATCAAGGTCAACTACAGCACCTTTTCTTCCAATGAAGAAATGCTTGCAAAGCTTATGGCAGGGGGCGGACAGTATGACATAGCGGTTGCCAGCGACTTCATGGTTGAAATACTGAAAAAGCAGAATCTAATACTTGAGATCAATAAGGAAAACCTGCCAAACCTGAAAAATATCGGACCGCAGTTTCTAAATCTTCCTTTTGATCCAAACAACCAATACAGTGTACCCTATATGTGGCTTGCGGGAATCATCGCCTATGACAGCTCCAAGCTGCCGGAGGGCACGATTACAAGCTACGCAGACCTTTGGAAGCCTGAGCTCAAGAACTCTCTTACAATATTGGATGACCAAAGGGCAATCATAGGAATAACCCTGAAGAAGCTTGGGTATTCATTAAACGAAACAGATCCGGAAGTACTGGAAAAGGCAAAGCAGGAGTTGATAAAGCTTCAGAGCAATATCAAATCCTATGATAGTGACAGCCCCAAGACCAGTCTGATAAACGGAGAAGCTAAGGCAATATTTGCATGGGGCGCGGAGGGAAGCCTTGCAAGGAGGGAGAATCCAAATGTGAAATATGTGTTCCCAAAGGAAGGCTTATTCCTTCAGCAGGATAACTTTGTTATACCCAAGGATGCAAAGAATATTAAGGCTGCAGAGCTGTTTATGAACTTTATTATGGAGCCTGAGATAAGTGCGGAGATATCCCTTCATTTCCCATACGGAAATCCGAATGTTGAGGCTTATCCGTATATAGAGAAAGAAATCATGGAGGACCTTTCGGTATATCCGCCGGAGGAAGAGCTCAAACGGGGAGAGTATCTAAAGGATATAGGAGATGCTGTAGTACTGTTTGATAAAATATGGTCTGAAGTAAAGCAGTAGAGTAATAAGTATTAATAAGTCAACTGTAAAGACGCCTGTGATGTATGACATCACAGGCGTCTTTGCGTTTCTATATTCATAAGTTCTATAGTGCGGTGCCTGACACCACGACCTAATTAATCTTTCTTATATCATATTTTTTGAGACGATATTGCAGGCTCTGTCGTTTTATTCCCAACTCTTGGGCGGTAGAAGATATATTCCAATTATTTCTTTCAAGTGCTAAGTGCAGCACTTGTTTTTCTATATTTTCAATAGTTTCAGATAATGGTTCGGCTTCTAGTGTATAGCTTATTTCTTTTTCTGACGTTAAAGCTATTTTGTTGAATGGTAATAATTGCTGTGGTATATGTTTAGGGAGTATTATACATTCATCGTTGTCCATGATGTTTATAGCTGATTCTATAGCATGCTGCAATTCTCTTATATTACCTGGCCAAGAGTGCTCCATAAAAATCCTCATAACATCGGGAGATATATCAGAAACATTCTTGGATAGTTTTGAATTGTACTTCTCTATAAAAGCTTTTGCAAGTAAAGGGATATCCTCTCTTCTATCTCTTAAGCTCGGGATTTGCAGATATACAACACTTAAACGATAAAATAAGTCCTGCCTAAGGGTATGTTCTGCAATAGCATTAATAGGGTCGACGTTTACAACCGAGATTATCCTTACATTCACAGGTATTTCATTTATTCCACCTACTCTGCGAATTACACCCTCCTGCAATACTCTTAACAATTTTGATTGTAAACCGATGCTCATAGAATTTAATTCATCAAAGAATAGAGTACCACCATCAGCTTGCTCAAATAGCCCCGGTTTATCAATAGCACCAGTAAAAGAACCTTTTACTGTACCGAAAAGTATTCCTTCCAAAAGGTTCTCAGGAATTGCAGCGCAATTGATTGCTATAAAAGGTCCTGCTGCCCTTTTACTTGCATTATGTATGCTTTGGGCAAAAAGCTCCTTGCCAGTGCCGGTCTCACCATATATAAGAACTGAAGAATCTGAAGCTGAAGATCTTTTTGCTATATTAATTACATTCTTTATAACCTTGCTAGATCCAATTATGTCTTCAAAGAAATATTTTGCAGATGGACTGGAAATACTTTTGCTGGATTTCCTGTTGTTACTTAATTTTTCTTGTAATTCAATGACTTTATCAGTTAATTCAACAATTTTTGAATAATCCCTGATAATTGAAACAGCTCCGATTACTTCATCATTGTTAAATAACGGATAGGTGCTGCATATGGTGTCAACATGCTTCCCCATATATGTAATATAGCTTTGGTGCTTGTTCAGAATAGGTTTCTTTTCTTTCATTGCCTGAAAAAGTAAACTGGTTTGTGTGTTCAATTTGTATATTTCTGTAACTGACTGACCTATAACCTCTTCCCTTAATAGGTTATCAAGCTTTTGATTTGCGTCATTATATATAATTAGTCTTCCGTTTGCATCACAAGCCATTACGGCCTCATCAATAGTATTAATTATGTTTTCTAATATATGATACTTATCCTTCTTATAGATTTCTTTTATAAGCAATACCTTAGTTAAATTATTTGATAGATTATATGACTCTATAGTTTCAATGTATATTTTTTTACCATTAGTAAGAACAATTGGTTCTCCAATTATAATGTCTTCAACAAATAACTTTGGACAGACAGTTCTTATATTGGCGTTAACCGATTGAACTGATGAAATATTAAGGAGGTCTGAGGCTTTTGTATTAATATAAATTATATTATTGTCCCTATCTAGAATAATAACGCCAATTGAGATGCTGTTATGAATTAAATCAAGAATTAAAGAATCATGGATATTTTGTTTAATCACATATTTTCCCTCCTTATTCTTCAAATATCGACAAATTTTATTAAATTATATCACACATAGCTGGAAGTCGCAAAAATATTTTGCATATTCATAATATTCAGATGCCAAATGTTTTTGCAAAAGAAGATATAATTGGGTCTTAAATGCAAAATCATTTGGCATGTAAAATCCAATTGTATGAAGCTGTGTTATTTGTATAGCTGTTAAGTAGTATATATTTATCTCTTTCAATATTTGATAAATT
>JAQZBM010000083.1 GCA_029238945.1 Clostridia bacterium | reverse complement strand
TCATCCTCTGTAAAGGTTGCCGGGTCAATGCTCAATATGCTGTACTTAGCCTTGTCTTGACCTATTTCCTTTTTGTTTATGAAGGTTATGGCGTATTCCACCTTTACTTGCTTAGCTTCATCTATGCTTAAGAAGCCGTCCAATGAGCTGCAATCGTTGACATATCCTATTTCAGGAATCTCTATATTATCGATGAACCAGCCGTCGTCATTATATGCAGCGTCAGTCATATACCTGAAGTTGATGAGTATCTTTTGACCTGCATATTCCGACAAATCGAAGGTTTCCTTTGTCCATTCCTCATAGTATCCGGTAAAGCCCGGCAGGTTGTTGTATATATACATTGCCTGGTCATTTGGAGGGAAGTCTGCTTGAGCAGTAGTATGCTCGTTGGCCAAGCTTATCCATGTCTCGCCATTATCAGTTGAAACCTGCACCGCACCAGCATCCCAATTTTCTTCTATGCTTATATAGTTGTCAAAGCTCAATGTAGCTGTATTAAGTCCGGTTAAGTCAGCTTGAAGCAGCAGCTGATTATCTCTATAGTCACCGTTATTGCCCCAAAGAACTGTGTTCCCGCTTCCCAAAGGATCGCTTTCAAGCCTCCATGGAGTAGGCATAAACTCAACGCCGTCGATTTTAATGTTGTCTATCTTATCGGTAAAGTCTAAAGCCTTGTAGTCAGCGCCCCAAGCCGGAACTCCATCTTTATTGAAGGTCAGTGCCGATTCATAGTTTACATTTATATCTATGCTGTTAAACTGATACATGCCGTTCCCCGGTGCATCGCTGTCTATAGCAGTTGCTATGGTGAATCTTCTGAACAGCTCCTCAAAATCTATACCTGTATCGAACTGAGCAAGAATCTTGTTCATACTGTTTATACCCTGGTCTTCACCATCCAGTGCCAGTGCCTTTACAAAATCCTGACCATATTTGTCATTAAGGTATATCTGCATCAAAAGCGCTTGACCATAGTCAGCTATGGTTTCAGCGGAATCATATTGATCGTCCCACTCAACCAGTGAGTTTTCCGGGTGCTCCAGGTAGTAATTGATATGTCCCCAGTTGTATAAGTCTAGGCATAGATACTCTGCATAGTCTGACATTCCTTCATTTATCCAGCTTTCTTCTGCAGGGTCATTATCATCATGGATAAGGTGCTGGAATTCATGGGCAGTTGTTGCTATCCTGTTTGTTTCCAGCAATGTATCCCAATCCGCAGAATCAATACTGATAATGTTCCTGTCAAAGGCTGCTTCATAATTAGGTGAATAGAAGCCTACTATCATATTGGGATATTGCGGAATATAGTATCTTTCATCTCTGATATTGTCTATAAGTATTGCAACTCTTTCCTTTACTTCATAGCCTTCAGGTATGTAGCTTTCAGGCTTATAGTTAATCAAGTCTCCCAGAGTATCGCTATAGCGGCTCAGATAGTTTCCGTATTCTCCGGTATGGCTGTCCGGCATGCCGAAAAATTCGACGTCCTTGGGATAAACTCTGCTGTCGAAATTGTCTCTCATCCAGTCCACTTGAGCTTGAGTAACTATATGAGTCGGTCTGCTTTCGTCCAGTACCTCGTCTATCCAATGACCCTCATCATCAAACACAGGTTTATAAAAAGCCAGGTCATTGGCTACCCATATCTCTACATTTTCGCCTATGCTTCTTAGAGTATACTGCTTAGGATAACTTCCGAATATCGGGTCATAGCCTTGAAAATAGCGTACAGCAAAGGCATTCTCAAATGTGCTTTCTGTTTCGGCAGCCTCAGCAGCACCTAACTCATCCTCCATTGCATTCATTCTGGCGGCTTCTTTTGCCATAAGCTCAGGGTTCTCAGCATTTTCCCTGACCCGGCGCCCTCCGTCATACAGGCGTTCATTGGCAGCACTGCCTTCATCAATAGTTCCTGCATCTACTCTTGCCATACCGGCACCTGAAAACAAGCTGACAATAAGCAATAGACACATAATTAACGACAGTATCTTTTTCATTGTTTCCACTCCTTCTTTCCTTTTTGTTGCTTATCAGTGCTTCTTCCTTTTTGAGCTTTCCCACCTTCTTACTTCAGGATTTTCAGTCCTATAACAAAAACGAATACAACTGCCGATACTGCAAAAATAAAGTACATAACTTTCACGGAAGAAGGATTTTGATTTGCTGTATATAAATCAATATAACTGTCTATATATAATTTATTATATATAACATATTATATATTATTCCATAATATGTTATTTGTCAATGGCTTATAGGCTGTCTATGATAGGTAAAAATAAATAGAGGTATCGCCAGCATTTCCGACAAAACACACCCTAAGAGTGTTATTAAGTAAAATACTAATTTTATCCCCTATAAAAAAGACTTAATAAATATAGATGTGGTATGAGAAGCATACAAAATCTTTTTACATTTTTACCCATATGTGATATGTTATTGATAGATATTTTGTGTATAAATAAAATACAAAGAAGGAAAAGATAGTGGAAAAGAAAAGTTATATGAAATTAATTTCAAGGAGGAGATATATGTTAACACGAAAAAGAGTAATAGCAATTATATTACTCATGATTATCATGTTGTCTTCTATTGTGTTCATTTATGCAAACAGTACAAAAAATGAAACTAGTGCTGAAAAAGTAGAAAAACGACTTGAACATGCTCTTAACGATATAAAAGTGAGTTTTCAACTGGACGATGAAAAAATGAATAACTATAAGAAAATAACTTATGTTGATGCAATAAATATGCATGGGGATATTGCAAGAGAAATTGACAATCTGGATCAAATGGCTCCTATTGGTTGCACCGAGCCTACTTATTACATCAGCAATGGTTCCGACGAAGTAATGATTCTATTTAAGACTGCTGATGGCACCAATGTAATGATAAAAAGTAAAAAAATTAAAGATACATGGGAACTGTCAGAAAAAAAGGTAAAGGGTGCTCCTATTCTAGATATGAATAATAACTAATCAGCCAAACAACCCACATTTAAGAATCGTTAGACATTTAGTTTTAGAATGGTAATGATAAAACAAAACTGATATTATTAAAAACACTACCAGCTTTGTATGCATTAAATTTACATAGATGAGTACAAGACTTTGTACGAATAATTCACAGTAGAGTATTAGAATCATCCATGATGTTCCTAATACTCTACTTTTCAGTACACGACAGATAATAGTATTACCTCAAAATATAGGAACTTTTACTTAATATTTAGATATTTAAAGCTCTCTCTTTTAAACCAGAAAGTTATGTTTTTTTTAATACTGCAAGCAGCAGCTTCTCTATGCCCTGCTCCAATCTGCTTATATTGCTCTTGGTGAGCCAGGACTTAGGTATGAGCATATAGCTGCAGTCCTTCTTGTTCTTGATATAAGAGTAAACTATATGTGCCTGGTCAATCTCCTGCTTGCCGATCTCCCGGGTTTTACTGGCATCCTTGCCACATGCCATAACCAGCTCCCTTATATGCTCTTTAAAGCTTCTGCCATCCGGCAGCGGCAGCTCCAGCTTCTCTTTATACAATATACGGCTGCCGGAAATTATAAAAAGCTTGATAACCGAGTCTGTCACTTCTTCTATTGCTATAATACTTCTACTTTTTTGATTGAAGCCTATAGCCGCCTGTCTGCTGACTAAACTCTTGAGCGCTCTTAAGTCATCCCTGTACTTGGCGGCTCTTCTGAAATCTAAAGCCTCGGCTGCAGCTGTCATCTTCCTGTCCAGCTGCTCCAGTATGTCTAAGTTTCTTCCCTCCAGGAAGTCAACTGCATTTTGTACCTGCTCCATATACTCATTGTCACCTATCTCCCCTATACAGGGAGCTGTACACAACCCTAACTGATGATTTAAGCATCCGGTCTTTCCGGCGGCAAAGCTTTTGCAATGCCTGATTTTGAAATTATCCTGCAGCGCCGCCAACGCCGTCTCAACCTTTTTGTATTTGGCATAGGGACCGAAGAAAACACCTGCTTCTTCTTTATCTTCTGCAATCTCAAAACCCGGAAGCCTGTCGCCCTCCATAAGCCGCAAGTAAACATAGTCTAAATCATTCTTCATCTGACTATTGTACATAGGCTTCAAATCCTTTATCATTCTGCATTCCAGCAGAAGCGCCTCCAGCTCGGTATCAGCCAATATATAGTCAAAGCTTCTTATGTTTCCGACCATTTTCAAAACCTTAGGCGTATGACTATTGGAGCTTCGAAAGTATTGGCTTACCCTTCTTCTAAGATTCTTTGCCTTGCCTATGTATATGATATTCCCATAGGCATCCTGCATTATATATACTCCCGGACTTTCCGGCAGCCTGCCTGCTGTTTCCCTTAGATTCACTTCATTCACCTCAAAACCTTATCAGTGTATTAATATTTTATCACATATGCCAAGTAAAAGAGGCTTGTATGGATATTTACATTATATGTAATATATGGTATAATTTCTTTAATCATCTTTCAAAAAGACCTATTAGAAGACACATTATTCTTTGTAAAGAATATAATATATTATCCTTAGCTAATATTAAATATCTTATTTCAGAATTGACAGATGCCAGACAGCATCGGGTCTTTCAGACAATGGAAGCTATCCATGGGACAATTCTTCTTTGAAGCGTGTCCTGTGGATTTTTTTGTACCCAAATTACCACTAACAGCTATTGGAAAGGGTGATATCATGAACAGCAGCTATAGTAAAATAAAGAAAATATTGTGGATTATTCTGTTTGCAAATATCGGTGTTGCTGCTTTAAAGATAATCCTTGGCAGCTTAATTAACAGCAACAGCCTTACAGCCGACGGCTTTCACTCTCTTACAGACGGTTCCTCAAACATAGTAGGACTGATAGGTGTACATTTCGCATCAAAGCCGGTGGATAAGGAACATCCATACGGTCACAGCAAGTATGAGACATTAGCCGGCTTGTTTATAGCAGTAATGCTGCTTATTTTGGGTATAAAAATAATAATCAGTGCTATAGTGAATATTCTAAATCCTGTTGTGCCAGTCATTACAGCAGAGAGCCTCGCAGCATTGCTCATCAGCTTGGCTGTAAATATTTTTGTTGCGGCCTATGAGTATGCTCAAGGCAAAAAGCTGGATAGTACAATACTTGTCTCAGACTCTCTGCATACCAAAAGTGACATTTTTATATCCATAGGCGTCCTTCTCACCTTGGTATGCATAAAACTGGGCATACCTCCGATTATTGATTCCTTTGCCTCCCTTGTGGTATCAGGCTTCGTCCTACATGCAGCCTATGAGATATTCACCGAAACCAGCGGTGTGCTGGTAGATGAGGCTGCTGTAGATTCAGAATCAGTAACCAGAATAGTGATGGATTTCCAACAGGTTAAAGACGTGCATAAAATAAGAAGCAGGAAATGCCATCCTGACATATATATAGATTTGCATATATTGGTTGAGCCGGACATGAGCATTGAAGAATCCCATAGACTGATGCATGAGATTGAGTCAAAGCTTTGCTGCGACCTTCAGAAGCCTGTACAGACATATATTCATCTGGAGCCCTTTTATGAGAGCGTAGATACGGTGTAGGAATAAGGGACGCTGTGGGCAGCGTCCCCTACAAACTGTTACGCATATTGCGCCTCGTATAGCTCCTTATAATAGCCGCCTTTCTGTATCAAGGTCTCATGATTGCCAATTTCAACAACGCGTCCCTTTCTAAGAAGTATTATCTTATCTGCCTTGCGTATAGTTGAAAGCCTGTGAGCTATTACCAGGGTTGTGCGTTCCGCCGATATATTTTCAATTGATTGTTGTATAAGAAGCTCTGTATTTGTGTCAATGTTGGCTGTAGCTTCATCCAGCACCAATATGGAAGGATTGTGTGCTATAGCCCTGGCAAAGGACAGCAGCTGCCTTTGCCCTGCCGAGAAGGTGCTTCCCCTCTCTCTTACAGGCTCCTGCATACCCTCCGGCAGCTCTTCTATAAACTGCTTGGAGCACGAAAGCTCAAGAGCCGTATCAATTTCCTCCTCATCAATTGAATCATTCAAGGTGATATTCTTCTTTATATCACCGGAGAACAGAAATACATCCTGCAGCACCACTGCTACATTTCTTCTCAAGTCCGACAGCTTATATTCATTTATATTGATGCCGTCAATCAGTATCTGCCCCTTCTGTATCTCATAGAACCTGGATAT
The DNA here is from genome assembly GCA_029238945.1 of Clostridia bacterium. Classification (GTDB taxonomy): domain Bacteria; phylum Bacillota; class Clostridia; order Lutisporales; family Lutisporaceae; genus GWB2-37-7. Next base: position 4,179 of record JAQZBM010000083.1, on the reverse strand, counting down.
CAGGCTTATTATAGTGGTTTTGCCCGCACCTGTAGCCCCTACGAAGGCAGCAGTCTCACCGGGTTCAATTACAAAGCTCACATCCTTCAGTATCCACTCCCCATCATTGTATGCGAACCAGACATTCCTAAACTCAATCTCACCCTTAAGCCGCTCTGTTTCTACTCCGGCATCCAAGTCCTCCAGAAGCTCCTTCTGATCCAACAGCTCAAATATTCTGTCCGCAGACACTACCGCAGACTGTATGGTATTATAGTTTTCTGCCAAATCATTTATAGGGTCGAAAAACTGCTTGACGTAGGTAGTGAAGGCATACAGTACTCCCAGCTCCAAGCTTCCGTCCATAATCCTTCCCATACCGTACCAAACCAGTATGGCTACCGTAAGAGTCTGCAATATCTCAATAATCGGTCTCAGCAAGCTGTTCATACGCACCTGAAACATGGTGGATTTGAAATACAATTCGTTCAGCTCTTTGAACTCCTTTTGCTTCTCCTGCTCCCTATGATAAATCTGAACCAGCTTCATCCCTGATATATTCTCTGCGAAGAAACCGTTTATACGTCCGATAAGACTTTTAATTGTTTTGAAATTATTCTTAATCTTGTTCTTGAATACATTTGTAACCAGAAAAATCAGCGGTATAGCTGTAAAGCTTATCAAGGCAAGAGTACCATTCATCCGGAACATAACAATTACAATCCCTGCAAGCAGGAAAAGGTCTCTGAAAAGGTTTATCAGGATGTCGGTAAATACCTCATTTAAGGCTTCCACGTCATTGGTAGCCCTGGTAATCAGCCTTCCTGTTGAAAACTTATCCAAATAGGACAGAGGAAGATACTGAATATGGGTGAAAACCTTCTTCCTTAAGCCGCTTATAATCTGCTGTCCCGCATAATTCATCAGATTGACCTGAGCAAAGGTAAGGAAGGAGCCTGCCGCAATAACCAGCAAATATAAAATTCCCATGAAGGTGATGGAGTAAAAGCCTGCCTCAGGCTTGTTATTTATGAGAAAATCGTCTATTACTACCTTAAGTATCAGAGGCTTAGCAAGCTGGGCGACATTTACAAGCAGAACACAAACTGCCGCCAGTGCAATGATTTTGAGATAAGGCACGGTAAACTTCAAAAGACGAACTATGCTATTCTGTCTCATCTTCCACCCTCCTCCTCATTTCCTCTTTAAACTGCTCCTGATAAATCTCGTTGTACAAGCCGCCCTGGGCTATAAGCTGCTCATGGCTTCCACGCTCTGCTATCTGTCCGTGGTCCATAACCACTATCTCATCTGCATGCTTTACGGCAGAAATCCGATGGGCGATTATTATCCCGGTCTTATCCTGCAATACTTGCTGCAGATTCTCTATTATCATTTCTTCAGTCTTGGTATCTACAGCTGATAGAGCATCGTCCAATATCAAGATAGAGGGATTCTTCACTATGGCTCTTGCTATAGAAAGCCTTTGCTTCTGCCCCCCGGACAGGTTCACTCCCCGCTCGCCGATTATGGTGTCAAAGCCCTTAGGCAGGTCAGCGATATTGTCATATATGCAGCTCAACCTTGCCGCCCTCTCTATATCGCCGTCAGAATATATGTCCTTGAAGAAATTTATGTTATCCCTTATGGAAGCTGAGAAAAGGAAATTATCCTGAGGAACATAGCCCGTATCGTTTCTAAGCACCTCTAAGGGATACCTCTCTATATCTCTTCCGCCAAGCTTTATACTGCCTTCCTCTACCTTATAAAGTCTAAGCAGCAGATTTACCAAGGTTGTCTTTCCGCTGCCGGTCTTGCCGATTATGCCTAAGGTTTTTCCCTTCTCCAGCTTGATATCAATATCCCTAAGGCTGTAATCGGCACATCCCGGATACTTGAAGCTCAAGCCTTGTATCTCAATATCTCCTGATATGTTCTCTAAAGACTTATCAGATTTTTCATCTGTGATATCAGTAGTTTCCTTGAATATTTCAGCCAGCCTTTTATATGAAGCAATGCCCTTTTGAGACAGATTGATAACCCTTCCTATGGAGATGATAGGAGTCATGACCATGGCAAGATAACCATTGAAGGCTACAAAATCCCCCAAACTGATGACGTTTTCTCTTACAAGGCTGCTTCCGTATATAAGATTTATCATAAAGCTTACACCGAAGCACACCTCAATCATAGGAGAAAGCAGGGATGAAACCCTCACCATCCTTATATTCGCCTTCCTGATTCTCTCGTTCAGCTCATCGAAATTTTCAACCTCTTGCTTCTCCTGAACGTAGGATTTTATAACCCTTATGCCCGATATGTTTTCCTGCACCCTGTCCGATATAGCCGCAAAGCTCTCCTGCACTGTCCGGAATCTTATCTGCACCAGTCTGCCTATAGCTATCATAGCCACTATAATAACAGGGATAGGCAGCAGAGACATAAGCGTAAGCTTCATGTTGACAGATCGCACCATAGAAACCACCGACACAGTGCTTATTCCTATACCATTTACAACCAAGGCGATGCCCGGTCCGAAAGCCATTCTCACCGCCGATATGTCATTTATGGCGTAGGCGATAAGGTCTCCCGTCTTGCGGTTATTATAAAACTGAACAGGCAAGCTTTGAAAATGCCTGAACAGTCTTTGTCTTAAATAACACTCCATGTTTCTTGCATTACCAATGATATAGCCGCGCCACACATATCTGGCGCCAAAGGCAAGCAGTGCTGCCAGAACCAGCATGCTCAGCTTATGGAGTATGCCTGCCCTATCTATATCTGCGCCCTTCAAAAGGTCTATAATTTCTCCCAACAGCTTGGGATTAAAGCTTTGAATATAAGCGCTCAGTATCAGAAACAGGACCCCTATTATGTATTCCCGCCAATACATTTTTAAAAAATCAACGATTATATTGCCTTTCATCTCTGTCTCTTTTTTATCCAAAATAAAAAATCACTCCATATTTTATAATCATCTAATCAAACAAATATATAACATCAATTTATATAATAGCATAAACCCGGTGATAATAAAATCACTTATTCAACGAAATTTATATATAATGTGTTAAATAAATTCCAGCTTTTAAAGCTCCTTCGCTGCGCTCAGGATGACATGCTAAGACAGTAAATGCATCCCATTACCGTTGTCATCCTGAGGGAGGAACGACCGAAGGATCCTAAGGTCTAACTCCTCAATAATTGGAAAATAAGCATTCATCTATTGTGTTATAACCATTATAATGGTATAATATTAGTTACATATAGTACCTGGTACTAAATATAAGGAGAATGTATATGAAATTACATGAATTAAAAATAGGAAACCTAGTAGTACCCGTACCGATAATCCAAGGCGGCATGGCTGTCAAGATATCCACTGCACCTCTGGCAGCTGCAGTGGCAAATCAAGGTGGTATCGGCATAATCGCCGGAACAGGCATGAAGGTTGATGAACTGGTTGCAGAGATAAGAAAGGCAAGAGAGCTCAGTAACGGAGTAATAGGAGTAAATGTTCTTTTTGCCGTAAAGGATTTCGCTGACCTGGTAAAGGCAGCTATACGTGAGAAGATAGATTTGGTTGTATCCGGTGCAGGCTTCTCCAGAGATATGTTTGCCTGGGGTAAGGAATCCGGTACACCAATAGTGCCTATAGTTTCTTCTGCAAAGCTGGCAGTTATGGCTGAGAAGCTGGGTGCCGCAGCAGTGGTTGTAGAAGGCAAGGAAGCAGGCGGACACTTGGGAACGGATAGATCTATGCGTGATGTACTGCCTGAGGTCCTGGATGCAGTAAATATTCCGGTCATAGGTGCGGGCGGGATAATAGACGGCAAGGATATAGCAGAAATCATAAAAATGGGCGCCAGCGGTGTGCAAATGGGTACACGCTTCGCAGCCAGTGAGGAATCAAATGCCTCTGACGAAATGAAAGAGCTTTATATAAATGCAGCAAAGGAAAACGTCGTACATGTGAAGAGCCCTGTAGGGCTGCCCGGTCAAGGCTTAAGAAACCATTTCTTTAATATGATAGAAAGTGGAAACCACGTAAGAATAAATCAGTGTATGAACTGCCTGAAGCGCTGTTCTCACAGCTTCTGCATCATGGATTCACTGGTAAATGCATGCAGAACCGGCGACTTCAGCAAAGCTCTGGTTTTCTCAGGTGAGCAAGTATACAGGATAAAAGAGATTCTGCCT
>JAQZBM010000082.1 GCA_029238945.1 Clostridia bacterium | reverse complement strand
TAATAGTGGAATCTGCCTTGCATTACAGCAACCTTCTTGCCCTTAAGCGTTCCAAATACGAAGCGGCTCTTATGCCCCTCAACGGTAGATACCGGAAAGTTAGGTATTTTACTGTACTCGATTATTATTTTGTCCTGTACCTCTTCACCCAGTACGCCAAGTCCCGAGCCAAGTATCAGTCCTATTTCGGGTGTGAAATCTATTTGTTTTTTTACATAATCTCTTGCTTCATTTATTTTTGAGATTAAGTTATCCATGTAAATGCATCGCTCCTTTTACTTATGTTATATTAATATCTCTTTCTTAAAGGAACTTCCATGTATGCCGTCCATTGGCAGCTCCAGCAAGTCTAAAACGGTAGCACCTATATCGCCAAAGCCTTGTCTGGTGCCTATGTTTATGCCCTGCTTTATATTTTTGCCATAAATAAGAATCGGTATATATTCTCTGGAGTGATCCGTACTCGGAGTAGTTGGGTCGCAGCCGTGGTCAGCTGTAATAATCAGCACGTCTGTGTCTCTCATCTCCTTGATTATTTCCGGAATCCTATTGTCAAATTCCTTCAAAGCATTTCCATAGCCTGCTGTATCATTTCTATGGCCATAAACCATATCGAAGTCTACAAGATTTGTGAATATTAGCCCCTTCTTGTTCTGCTTCATATACTCAATTGTACTATTTACACCGTCCATGTTGCTCTTTGTATGTACGGCATCTGTAATTCCTGTACCTGCAAAAATATCTTCAATCTTCCCTACAGCCATTACTGACATATTGTTTTCCTTTATAATATCCAGCATTGTTTTGGTTATAGGCAGCAGGGAGAAGTCTTTTCTGTTTGAGGTTCTTTTGTATGTGCCGGAATTGCCTATAAATGGTCTTGCTATTACTCTTCCTACAGCATGCTCTCCTTTTAGAAGCTCTCTGGCCTTTTGGCACATTTCATAAAGCTTTTCAAGAGGTACTACTTCCTCGTGAGCGGCTATCTGAAATACACTGTCTGCCGAAGTGTATACTATAGGATATCCGGTTTTTACATGTTCGTCTCCAAGTCTTGAGATTATCTCCGTACCTGAAGCTACTTCGTTGCCTATGCATTTAGTACCTATGGCTTTTTCAAATTCGTCTATAATCTCCTTTGGAAAAGCTTCAGGATAAGTTGGGAATGCTTGCTTCAATGTGATACCTGCTATTTCCCAGTGTCCTGTAGTTGTATCCTTACCCGGTGAAAGCTCTAAGGCTCTGCCGTGTGAGCCTGTAATATTTTCAGCTTTGCCAATATGAAGATTATCAATATTGCCTAAGCCTAATTTCAACAGATTATTCAACTGCAGCTCCGGCATTTCCTTGCATATGTTGCCAATAGTGTTGCTGCCTTCATCTCCATATTGTGCTGCATCTGGAAGCTCGCCTATTCCGGCGCTGTCCATAATAACTAAAATTACTCTTTCTGTCATATGCTACCTCCATTTCCATTTTGCTATAGAAAACACAAAAGGGCTTTAAGCCCTTGGATGTGTCTTGTTATATACTTCCATAATTCTGTTTTTGTTTATCTTGCTATATATCTGAGTCGTTGATATATCTGAGTGACCAAGCATTTCTTGTATCGATTGCAAATCAGCACCGTTTTCGATTAAGTGTACTGCAAAGGAGTGTCTCAGCGTGTGAGGTGTAATAACCTTATTTATCTTCGCCTTTGCCGTATAGTACTTGATTATCTTCCAAAAGCCTTGTCTTGTCATTTTACTGCCATGGAAGTTCAAGAATAAAGAAGTTTCTTCCTCACTGTGATTCAAAAGCTTACGGTAGTCAGATATGTACAACTTCAAATACTTAAGAGCAATATTTCCTATAGGGATTGTTCGAGATTTATTATCTGAAACACTGCACCTAATAAAGCCACCCTTCAGATCAAGATCATTTAGTTGAAGAGATATCAGCTCTGATACTCTGATACCGGTTGCATATAGAAGCTCCAGCATCGCTTTATCTCTAGCACCTTTGGCATCTGAAGGCTTTGGTTGCTCCAGTAGAAGCTCAACCTCCTTCTTTGTTAATACAGAGGGTAGTTTCTTCTCTACCTTGGGTGACTCGAGATTTGAGGATGGATCAGATTCAATAAACCTGGAATTATACATAAACTGATATAGACATCTGATTGAAGCTAAATTTCTGGATATTGTTGAGGTAGCTTTTCCACTCTTTTGCATATGTATTAGATATGTAATTATGAATGTCTTTGTAACCTCTTCAATTTTCAGATTGTGTTCATTTATATAGCTTTCAAATTGTCGGATGTCCCGTTTGTATGAATCCAATGTATTCAATGACAGCTCTTTTTCATTTTCGAGATACCTGAAGAATAACTCAATATAGTTCATACAGTCATAACCCCTTTATATGATTATCTATACTATTATTCAACACATATTTTAAAATTCCTCCAATACATGAAAAATTTACAAACTAATTATTAGATTTTTCAGAATGGAAAGATATTTCCTCCAAAAACTTAAGGAATCATACAGATTTTTTGATACCAAAACAGAGCCTCCCTGCGGCGGTTCACAAGGTATGAAAATCCTTAAGCAGCTGTCTATCAGCTTAGGAAGAATAAACAGCAGTATGAATAATATTATAAATAATCTTAAGAAAAGTAAAAACTGGTTATTTCGTATTTTGTATATCATAGCTGCCTCCTTAATTTTGTAAATCTTATATTACATTAAGTAAGGCGCAACCAGCTTTACTAAAAAAGGAGTTAAATATGCCTCTATTATACTTCCTCCTATCATTACGGTAAATAAAAACAGTACCGACAACGTATATGACCATACAAAGGAAGAAAGCTCATTATGTTTTCTGTTAAGCTTATTCCGGAGCACTGCAATTGATAAGCTGATAGAGCATACGCAGATTATAAGCAGCACAGGCAGATAAATAAGATTCTGCGGTAATATTGATACCAACGCAAGCAGGAACCCGCCCTTTCCCAGGGAATCAGTTAAAAAAGCTACCGTGAAACCAAGGCAGAATCCTCTGAAGGCTGAAATAGCAGGTACCAGCAGTATACCGGCATAGGTTAGTCCAAAAATGAACAGAGCTGCTGCAGTCAGAAGATTCAGCTTGATTGACTGCCTTAGAATTTCTGCCGAGTTTATGCTGTCAGTTCTGCTGATGCTTATAAAACCGTCAATATATGCTTTTATACTGCTCTTTGTATCAATATCTATGTTGTTAACGGTCAGCGCTCCTAAGCTTATGCCTAGTATAAAGAAAAATAAAATTATCGCATAGGAAATTATATTATCAGATAGATGTCTTCTAATTGTTTCATTTAGCTTTGGCAGCATCGCGAAAACCTCCCCCTTAGCTTTTGTCCACATTCTTATAAATAATATGCTTGCGGGGGCTACAATATGAATAGCTGTTTTCTATTTTATTTCTGCTGCTGCCATAAATATTGCTATTACTGTCTTGGCATCATTGATAATGCCGCTCTTTACCATTTCTACAGCCTTATTTAAGGGATAACGCTCTACGTTGATAAACTCGTCTTCATCGGGACATATGCTGCCTTCAGCAAGTCCCTCCGCTTTGAATATGTAAATCTTCTCATCGGTATACCCCGGAGAAGGGTACATTACGTTCAGCAGAGTTAAGCTTTCAGCCGACAATCCGGTTTCCTCCTTTAACTCTCTGACTGCGCACTCTTCCGGCTTTTCTCCCTTTTCAAGCTTACCCGCAGGTATCTCTAGAATTGCTTGTTCATAGGGCTTTCTAAACTGCTTTACCAGTACTATTTCCTTTTCCTTATTCAAGGCAATAACTGCAACGCCGCCTCTGTGTCTGATTATCTCTCTCATCGAAGTGCTGCCGTTTTGCAGCTCAACTGTATGAAGTTCAAGGTTAATTATTTTTCCTTTATATATATCCTCCTTTTGGATAGTCCTCTCTGAAAAGTTCATAATTTGTCCTCCTAAAGAATATATTTTCAATTAAATCATATAAATATTCTATCACTATTCTGAAGGAGTGGTAACGATGATAAAAATAATTGGTGAAAACAGTATATACATGATTGGCAAGGTATATGAATTGAAAGAGCTGCTGTCCTCCATAGAGGATAAGTCAATATCTGTGGCTGAGTACATACAAAGACAAGCTTGTTTATACGCCAAAAGCCTTAATTAGCATTCATCAATGCAAGCTTGCCTGCTGCTGAAGAGCATATAAAATATTCTTTATCCTCCAAGTAACTCTTCCCCATCTTATTTAGATAGTCACTTTTGGCAGCAAGAACCTCTGAAATGTCGTTAAAGTCTACATAATAAATATTATGTTGAGTTTCTATTTTGTTTTCTATTATTTGCCGGCTTATACGTTCCATTTTCTCTTTGCTTTCAAATGTCGGTATAGCTATATTTGCTTTGGTACAGCATATATCCTTCAGGACAGTTATGCTGTGATGACTTAAGCCGTAATGTCTCTCCCTTTTATCAGCAAAAGATATCCTTGGGATTTGAATTGCATATCCTCCAAGCTTATTTACCGCATCTATTATGTATCCCTGCTCTATACCGCTGAAGCCGTACTTGGTATCAGTACCGACAATTCCGGGACCCATACAGACTATTACGACGTCAGCCTTAGCAATTTCCTTGGCAGCTATCAGTGCGGTATAGATATTTATACATTCAAAATCTCCGCCAAAGGCATTGCCGTAGGTTATTGTAGAATCAATAATTTTATCATTCTTCAAACGTCTTACTGCATCGCTAAGGTAGATAGGCAGAGCTCCTCCGTCAGTCATTATATAGCATATTCTGCAATCAAGCTTTTTGGCTTTTATATAAATGCTGCAAGGCGCAGCCATACTGTGCAGAGTTCCGACTATAACAGGCATGCGGTCCAATGACTCAAAGCCGTTGAATATTTCATGATATTGACTCTCTTGGGCTTCGACTGCTTCACGGTTAATCTGCATTGGAGTATATCTAAGCTTCATAATATGACCGGGAGTTTCGATATCTACCGTCGGTCTTGACAAGTTAGCAATTACAAAGTGATAACCTCCCGTACCAAGCTTCAAATCAACAGCAGTTGTGTTGACCAATATGCTGTCTCCTATCTCAATCCTGCCTGTCAATCTATTGTAATTTATGCATTTTTGAAGCTGCCCCTCTATTGCCGCCGTGAGCTTAGCAATATCCTCATCGATGTATTCAATTGCTTCAACAACACCCTGCGCTGTTCTTATCATTTTATCCACTGCTCCTTCCCAGGTTGTCTAGGTAGTTCAATATTTTGTTCTTTGATATGATTTTAGTCAAAGACACCTTCTCAGCAGCCATGTTTATAGTCAGAAGCAGCAAAAATACTACCAGCTTGACGGTTATATTAAAGCTGGCGGCACTAAAGTAGCCTAAGGTTGCTCCCAAAACATTTGACCCTGTATCGCCCAGCATAGACTGCTCCTTCAAATCATAGGCTAAATAAACCAGACCAATTATCAACACTATGCCAAGGGGAATTATCGGTATCAGACTATTAAGGTTTGATAAGAAAATAATCAAGCCTATAGTCAGAAAGGTCTTAATACATCTGCCCGGTCTTAAATCCATCAAATTTAAAGCATTTGTAAAAAGTGCAAATATAAAGACATTGATTATATAATCCAAAATACCCTTAGAAATCGATACAACAGCAATTAGAGCCGTAAAAAAGCCCACAAAAGCTTTTATAAAGCCAGTAGTAACATGTCCTTTTAAAAAGCTCACAGTGTGGTTTCTTAAGCCCTTAATATCCTTCTCGCCTATCATATCATCCAAAATGCCGGCGAAGCCGACTGAACTAACTCCAAAAAAGTAGCCTATGTATATAATACTGCTATCTTGGAATAAATACAGAGTCAGTGCGGATGCAGCCAGAAGCACAGGCAGGAATGCTATCCCTGCTGCAAAAGGAACCTTTTTGCTTTTATAATTTTCTCTTGTGATTCCCGCACGGTGCAGCATTCCTATCATAAGCTTAATGCCAAGTTCCGCTGCTATTGCCGTAAACAGAAAAATTGAGATTAGTTTTATAATTGTTGGAATTATTGCAGTGTTCATTATACCAATTCCCTAACCAATACATTTAATATTTGAAAAAACTGCTTTCCTCTATGCAAAAATCCTTTTATATCTCTGCTTGTTTCTCTATGCCTTATGTTAACAGGAACTTCAACAATATTCATACCGCTTTTCAGAGCTTCAAGAGTAATTTTAAATTCTAATCCGAAGCTTGAGGGAAGCTTAATACCCCGCAAAAAGTCTGTATACACTAACCTTTGCCCGCTAAGTGCAGATTCTGAGTATTGAGAGGTTAGCATATATAGACCTTTTCTGGTTAAGCCCTTCACTAGACCGAAGCCGCCCTTCTTAATCGGCTTGGGATACACTGCAACAAGCATAGCTCTGCTGCTTCTTTTAGTATTGTTTAGAAGCTTCTTCATTTCAGAAGCGCTTTCTCTTAAGTCTGCATCTATAAGAATGACAAATTTATTTGTCACAAAAGGAAGAGCAGCCTGTATTGCACCGCCCTTTCCTTTATTTGAACGGTTACGCAGTATAACAATGTCCTCATGGATAGCAGCATCTCTGTAAGTGTTGTCCTTGGAGCCGTCATCAACTACAATTATCTGATCTATGCCGTCAATTTGCTTAACCGCGCATATTGTAGCACTTATATTTTCTTCCTCGTTATATGCAGGTATAATAGCAGTTACATTTTCATCCATAGCAATTCATCCTCGACCTTTGAATATGTTTCTCTGGGCTTATTATCGACAAGACAATGCATTTTCATATAGTTGCTATAGTCAATCAATCTGTCACTAACCTTAAAACGTGTTATCAGTGTGCTTCCCATACCGGCTCTACCTCTTTCCAGAAAATCAGTCATAACGTTGTGCCCACCTATCAGAATTATATTGGAGGCACCCTTGTCATAGGCTAACAGAAGAGCTATATCTTCGCTTGTTCCCGTCATAGGAAGAAGCTTATATTTTATGTTCAATGCCTCAATCCTTTTCAGACAAGGGCATCTTCCATCCTTGTACGAGTGCAGTATAAGCTCTCTGCTTCTGAAAATACCTACATCAGACACACTGTCCATATCACCTATTAAAATATCAGGAGTGTAGCCGCAGCTAATTATTATATCAGCACCGCCGTCTACTCCTATCAATACAGGCTTTTCCCTCTCGATATACTCATTCAGAGATACAAGACAGCTTTTACTGTCAGTATTGCGCACCACTATCAGGGCGCACCTTCCCCTTATGCTTATACCCAGATCAGGGTAGTCTGCAAAATTCAGTATAGATTCCTTATCCTGACTCGCATATTGAATGGTATTGTCAATGAAGCCGGAAAGCTCCAGACTGTAGTTGTCTTTGCTTTGCAGCAGCTTTTGGTCTATATACTCCTTGTTTACCGGCGTACATGAATTTGTATGCAAATTATTATTATTTATAATTAAGTCCTTGCCTCTGATTTTAACGTAGTCTCCATCCCTGAAAGTGCATAGGTCAAGACCGGTATCAAACAGATATATATTATTGGCTAAAAGCAGCCCGGCACCCTTCGAATAATACCTTCCTGTCATTGACTTACCTGTGTTTATAACTACTCTGACTCCGGTATCAATCAATGCCTCTGCAGCTAAATCATCAATATCATCATGTTTAATTACTGCTATATCGCTTGGAGATAGATACTTAACAAGCTCTTTGGTTTTGGCGCCAATTTTAACAATTCCTTCTAAGTACATCGAACTTGAACACCTCCGCTATTCCTAGTATTAAAAAAATTTACAAAAAAAATACAAAGCAGCTCCATATAAATTAAGGAATACAATTTCATGCTGTTTGAAGTATATTAATTGCTCAATACGAAATGTATTGTATTAAAAAGAGTTAATTTACAAAACCTAATAAGCGATGTAGAAAAAAATCAGGAAAGGTGATTATGATGAAAGAGACAGTAGGAAAAGCGGTGGTTGGCCTTAGAAATAAAAAAACTCACGAGCTTATCGCGATTTATCCTCATAGTGTTGATGGCTTGAATCAAGAAACAGAAAAAATGGTCAAAGATTGGTATTATAAACAGGACTGCGCAGCGGAAACGGAATTAAGACATTGCTTTGTAGATATAGTAAGAGAAAATGAGCTGCATTAAAAAGACATTGGATATCCAATGTCTTTTTAATGCTTATTTAATGCTTCCTTTACGCTTCCTGCAAACCTTAGAGTTGATGCCGCCTCTATGAGGTTGGCATTCTTATCCGAATTCACCAGATATATTCTCTTAAACTTCAGCTCAGCTACTAAATTCAAAAAGCTTTGCAATATAGGAAAGACGAAAATATTACCTGAAACATTTTCCGGGTTGACTATTAATATATAATCCTTAGGATTAATTGTGGCTGCGTTGTTCTTGAAGTCCTTCAATATTACGTTTGCCTGGTTTACATCTACATTACCCGATATATTTGCTATAAAGGCTTTATTTACTTTATCAATTGTAATACTGTACATTCAATCACCCCCATAACAGCTTATTACACAACTCTTAAAATTGCTACAAAAAAGCATGGTATGAAATCTCATGCCATGCATAATGTATGTACTGCCTAACTAATCTTCATTTGAATTCTCAGCTTATCGGCTATCATAGCTATAAACTCTGAATTAGTAGGTTTTCCCTTCACATTGTGAATTGTATATCCAAATAAATTATTTATCACATCAACTCTGCCTCTGCTCCATGCTACTTCGATAGCATGTCTGATTGCTCTCTCAACTCTGCTTGGAGTAGTATTGAACTTTCTTGATATTGAAGGATATAATTCCTTTGTAACAGCACTTAGAAGCTCAATGTTATTTACAACCATTGTAATTGCTTCTCTTAAATAAATGTAACCCTTAATATGAGCGGGTACACCAATTTCATGAATTATATTGGTTATTGCACTTTCTAATTCATAAGATGTAGGAGATGAACCCACCATAGGAGCTACAGTCATATTATTGACAAAATTTCTTTTCTCAGGCTCTTCTGTCTTGTTGCCTACGCACTCTCTAATTCTCTTAGAGAACACTTCCATATCAAAAGGTTTAACTACATAATACTCAGCACCAAGAGTCAACGCCTTTTGAGTAATCTTGTCTTGTCCTACGGCAGAAAGTACTATGATTTTAGGATACTTTGGCAAATTCATTCCATTTATTCTCTCAAGCACTCCAAGCCCGTCCAGATGAGGCATAATAATATCAAGTATTATAATGTCAGGAGTAACCCTATCAAGTAAGTCGACCACTTCTAAACCATCTTTTGCAATACCAATCACTTCAAAATCAGGCTGAGCGCCTAAATACTCGCTTAAAATGCAACAAAAATCCTTATTATCATCAGCAATCAGTATCTTAATTTTCTCCAAATTCATTTATATACCTCCTACATTTGTTTTTGCATTTAAATTATTCGACAATGTAATGATATTTCCTTTATTTCACAGTAAAGAATCGTGTGCGATATTAATACAAAAACAAACACCAAGTTAATACAAATTTCTACAAGGCTGTTATTTTGTCTGTCACATAAATCTAAGTATTTCAACACATTCCAAATTATAACATTCTAATATAAAATAATCGAATCGACGGCATTCGACATTTGTCATACTTATTCTTTAATAAAAATATTAAAGGTTCAATATATTTCATGTTAAACAATTTACATGGCTCAGATAGCACGAAATGTATTCCTCTGTTTATAAATTACATAAAAAAATCCTGTGAAATTTCCACAGGATTAAAGCTGTATATATTATTGACCAGCCGCTGCATTTACTACGCTTTCCAGTTGTACGTCTGCCTCTTCCAGCATCCATTCAATGAATATACCGTAGCCTCTTGTCGGGTCATTTACAAGAACATGTGTAACTGCACCAACTATTCTGCCATCTTGGATTATCGGGCTTCCGGACATGCCTTGTACGATTCCGCCGGTGATTTCCAGAAGTCTTTGGTCAGTTATCTTAATCATCATGCTCTTTGAGCCAGCACTGCTTTGGCGGTTTACCTTCTGTATTTCTATATTGAACTCTTCCGCTTTATTTCCATCTACAGTAGTTATAATTTTAGCTGGTCCTTCCTTCACTTGATAGCTTAAAGCTATCGGCATTGCTTTCTTATGTGCTGCCCTGCTGCTGTCGTTTATTTTACCGTAAATTCCGTAGCTTGTATTTTTTGTTATGGCTCCATAGGGTTCATCACTATCATAAAAAATGCCTACTATTTCCCCCGGTACTGTTTTTCTTGCTTTTTGTACTGATGCAACCT
>JAQZBM010000081.1 GCA_029238945.1 Clostridia bacterium | reverse complement strand
TGCCGCCGATCAAGCTTCCGCTGCCTGCATCATCAATTTGAATCATATAATCACCCTGTCACATAAAGTTGTAAGTGGATTTTTTCTTAATATAAATTAGTCTATGCATTTAATATTAAAATTAATCAATAATAAATTTAGATATATAGGGAGGTAATGCAAATGAAAATCTTAATATCCAACGATGACGGTATAAATTCAAAGGGCATATATGAGCTGGCACATGCCATGACAGAAATAGGAGAGGTATTTGTAGCTGCACCGGAAACAAATCAAAGCGCTGTTGGTCATGCAGTTACCATGGATACACCTTTAAGAAGCAGCGAAGTAGAAGAGTTTGGTGAGAAGATACATGCATGGTGGGTTAACGGAACGCCGGCTGACTGCATAAAGCTTGGAATAGAAAATTTGATGAAGGAAAAACCTGACCTTATAGTATCAGGAATAAACATCGGAGAGAACCTGGGCACTGATGTAATATATTCAGGAACAGTATCAGCTGCTGTAGAGGGAGCACTTTTCGGCATACCTGCTATAGCTTTTTCCTATCAAGATTATCATGCCGAAGACTTTAGTAATGCAGCTAAAGTTGCAAAAGAAATATGCTCACAGGTTCTAAAGCACGGCATACCTAAAAACCACATTTTAAACGTCAATATTCCGAAAATAGAAAACATTTCGGAAATAAATGGAATTAAGGTCACAAAGCTAGGAGTAAAGATATACAAGAACAACTTTGAAGAGCGAAAAGACCCCAAAGGAAATGTATATTATTGGTTAGCAGGAGAGCTTATTGAAATGCCGGAGGATAAGGATACTGACGTGTATGCAGTAAAAAATAAATATGTTTCAATAACACCCATAGACATTGATTTTACTAATCACAGCCTCATCAGCGAGATAAAAAGCTGGAGCCTGAGTCTGGATATCAAATAGCAGTATAGTGAAAATTTAACTATAGATGAATTTATGTATTGCAATAATTCCTGCAATAATATATACTAAAAATGAAGGCAAAATTGCAAATTATTTGATAAAAACAAAAGAAATGAATCAAATATTGCATTTAAAAGGGGGAGAGGGAGTTAATATGGAAAAAAAGAGCATTAAGGGTGTAGATACTGACTACGGAAAACTATTCATTAACGCCGACTGGTGTAAGGGCTGTGGTATTTGTACAGCATTTTGTCCTACTAAAGCAATCGAACTTAAAGGTGAAAAGGTAACAGTAGCTGATATTGAGAAATGTACACAATGCGGATTATGCGAATTACGATGCCCCGACTATGCTATACATGTAGGGAGGAAAAAAAATGAGTAAAAAGGTTAAGCTTATGCAAGGAAACGAAGCATGCGTTGAAGGTGCAATTGCTGCAGGCATGAGATTTTATGCAGGATACCCTATTACTCCGTCAACAGAAATAGCAGAGTTATCTGCTGAGAAATTGCCAAAGTTAGGCGGAAAGTTTATTCAAATGGAAGACGAGATTGGTGGAATAGCTGCAGCAATAGGTGCATCATTAACCGGTGCAAAGACTATGACAGCTACAAGCGGTCCTGGCTTCTCACTCAAGCAAGAAAATATCGGTTATGCTGCAATAGCAGAAATACCCGTTGTTATAGTAGACGTACAAAGAAGTGGTCCTAGTACAGGACAACCTACGTCTCCATCACAAGGAGATATGATGCAGGCAAAATGGGGAACACACGGTGACCACCCTGTTATAGCTTTGTGTCCATCTTCAGTCAGAGAAACCTTTGACCTTACAGTTAAAGCTTTCAATCTGGCTGAAAAGTATCGTACCCCAGTTCTTCTTATGATGGACGAGGTTATCGGACATATGAGAGAAAAGGTTGAACTTCCTGAAGCATCTGAATTAGAAATAGTGGACAGAAACCGTCCTTCATGTGCTCCTGAAGATTACCTTCCATATAAGGCTGAAGAGAACCTGGTTCCACCTATGGCTGATTTCGGTACCGGCTATAGATACCATGTTACAGGTTTAGTTCATGATGAAACAGGCTTCCCAAGCAATAGTACAGAAATAGCAGACCAACTTGTAAGAAGATTGGTAAACAAGGTTGAGCTTAACAAAGAAGATATAATATCATGGGAAGAAGAAAATACCGAGGATGCTGATGTAATCATATTTACTTATGGTTGTGTAGCTAGAGCTGCAAGAACAGCTATGAAGACCCTGAGAGAAAAGGGAGTAAAGGTAGGTATGTTCAGACCTATTACTGTTTGGCCTTTCCCGGAAGAAAGATTAGCTGAGCTTTCCAAAAAGGTTAAAACAATAGTAGTTCCGGAGATGAACCTTGGACAAATGGTTCTTGAAGTTGAAAGAGTAAGCGGCAAGTATACTAAGATAGAAAGATTAAATAAAGTTGATAGCCAAATTATCTATCCAGAAGAAATTATCGCAAAAATAGAGGAGGTGCTGTAGATGCCAAGTCAATTAGTAGAAAAATATTTTAGAGCAGATAAACTTCCACAAATCTGGTGTCCTGGCTGTGGTCACGGTATAATCACTAGAGCAATAACAGCAGCTATCGATGATTTAGGCTTGGATCCTGATAAGGTATGCGTAGTATCAGGTATAGGCTGTTCATCAAGAGCACCTGGATATTTAGATTTCAATACACTTCATACAACACACGGACGCGCCTTGGCATTTGCAACGGGCATTAAGCTTGCAAACCCTGAGCTTAAGGTTATAGTAGTCATGGGTGACGGAGACTCCACTGCAATAGGTGGAAATCACTTCATACATGCATGCAGAAGAAACATTGATATAACAACAATAATATATAATAATAATATCTACGGAATGACAGGCGGACAATATTCACCAACAACTCCTAGATTGGAAAAAGGAACTACAGCTCCATACGGAAATATAGATAAGCCTTTTGACGTATGCAACCTTGCAGCTGCTGCAGGAGCAACCTATGTAGGAAGATCTACATCATATCATGCTAATTTGATAACACAATTAGTTAGAAATGGTATAAAAAATGAAGGCTTCTCATTAATCGAAGCAATTTCAGACTGTCCAACTTACTATGGAAGAAAGAATAAAAAGGGCGGTCCAGTAGAAATGATTCAATGGCAAAAAGAACATGCAGTAAATGTAACTGCAGCATCAAAGATGACACCGGAACAGCTTGAAGGCAAGTTCTTGATAGGTGAGTTCAAGAATACTACTGAACCTGAATATACTAAGGAATATCAAAAAATCATTGATAGGGTAAAGGGGAGCGATGTATAATGGGTAAGTATGAGGTTAGATTAAGCGGTTCAGGCGGACAAGGCTTATTACTAGCAGGAATTATACTAGCTGAAGCCGCTATAATAGAAGGAAAAAATGCCGTACAAACTCAATCTTATGGACCTGAGGCAAGAGGGGGAGCCAGTAAATCAGAGGTTTTAATTTCCGAAGATGTTATAGATTTCCCAAAGGTAAGAATTTGTGATATACTACTGTCGTTGACTCAAAAGTCCTATGAAGAATATAATGAAGGCTTGAAAGACGGCGGAATGCTGATAATAGACAACTCAGTAGAAATAGAAGAAGGTACAAAATATAAAATTTATTCCATGCCAATAATTGATACCGCTGTTGATGTTTTAGGAAAGCCTATGGTAACAAACATAGTTGCATTAGGTGCTATCGTAGGTGTTACAAAGATAGTAAGCACTAGTGCGCTTGAGGCGGCTGTATTAAAGAGAGTGCCAAAGGGTACAGAGGATTTAAACAGGAAAGCTTTAACCCTTGGATTTGAAATGGCAGAAAAAGCACTTGGCAAGTAACAAATACCTGTTAAGGATGATAAAATATGAGCGAAAACGTTGACTTAATAAGACTTATACAATCAAAATTTCATAACCTTAGTAAAGGTCAAAAAATAATTGCTCAGTATATAATGAGCAATTATGACAAAGCAGCTTTTATGACAGCAGCGACACTGGGTGAAAGAGTTGGCGTCAGCGAATCTACAGTAGTTAGATTTGCTAATGCCATCGGCTTCATCGGCTATCCCCAGCTGCAGAAACAGCTTCAGGAAATGGTCAAGACCAAATTGACAACTGTTCAAAGAATAGAGATGTCAACAGATTTCTCCGATGAAGGAATAATATTGAAAAATGTATTAAAAGCAGATATGGAGAATATAAGGTCAACCATAGATGAAATTGATAATGCTGTCTTTGAAAAAGTTTCAAAAAGTATAATTGAAGCTAAAAGCGTTTACATAATAGGCTTAAGAAGTTCTACAACACTTGCAGAATTTTTGGGCTTTTACCT
The DNA here is from genome assembly GCA_029238945.1 of Clostridia bacterium. Lineage (GTDB taxonomy): Bacteria > Bacillota > Clostridia > Lutisporales > Lutisporaceae > GWB2-37-7. Next base: position 6,125 of record JAQZBM010000081.1, on the reverse strand, counting down.
GAACCTTATAAGGGATCAGGTATATGTAGTTACATATACAATTGGAGATATTTTTGAGCAGTTATTCAGACTTGGAGAGGACGACCTGGTAATCGGAATTGGTTTCCCAAGATATACTTCAAGAACTGTAAATGCTCTTAAATATTGCAAGAGCAAAGGAGCAAAAATCGCAGTCATAACAGACAGCATGATATCTCCTTTAGCTTCGCATGCAGATTATACGTTGATAGCAAAGCATAAAATGGAATCCTTCGTAGATTCCATTGTTGCGCCGCTTAGTGTATTGAATGCGTTGATTGTTTCGGTCGGAGTCAAAGAAAGAACTACATTATCATCATCCTTTGCCAGCCTTGAGGAAATTTGGGAAAAATACAATATTTATGCTTCAGATGAGGAGAAATAACCTCAGAATATTAACAGATATTTCACATTCTCACTTTTTATCAGGCAGGAGATTGCTCACAGTATGTTGAATTAATTTTACATGGCTTGATTATTGTATAATTGAGCCATGTATTTCACAGTATATATTAAACAATAAAAAAATGGAGGTCTTACTGTGTCAAAAACAAGATTAGGAGCTACTGAGTATATTCAGAGCGTAATCGAAAAGGTAAAGAAGAGAAATGCAGGAGAAGCAGAATTCATTCAAGCAGTAGAAGAAGTTCTACCATCACTTAAGCCAGTGCTTGATAAGCACCCAGAGTACATTGATGTAAACTTGCTTGAAAGATTTGTTGAGCCAGAAAGACAAATCGTTTTCAGAGTTCCATGGGTTGATGACAATGGCAACCTGCAAGTAAACAGAGGCTTCAGAGTACAATTCAACGGAGCTATCGGACCTTACAAAGGCGGCTTAAGATTCCATCCAACAGTATACATTGGTATAATAAAATTCTTAGGATTTGAACAAATTCTTAAGAACTCATTAACTGGTCTTCCAATAGGCGGAGGCAAAGGTGGTTCAGACTTCGATCCAAATGGCAAGTCTGACCAAGAAATAAGAAGATTCTGTGAAAGCTTTATGTCAGAGCTTTACAGACATATAGGACCAGACGTTGACGTTCCAGCTGGAGACATCGGTGTTGGCCCAAGAGAAGTTGGATACTTATACGGACAATATAGAAGATTAAGAGGAGCTTTCGAGAACGGAGTTTTGACAGGAAAGCACCTTGCATATGGCGGAAGTTTAGTTAGACCGGAAGCTACCGGTTATGGTGTAACATACTTCGCACAAGAAGTACTTAAGCATGACGGCTTAGATTTCAAGGGCAAAACAGTTGCAGTTTCAGGCTTCGGTAACGTTGCTTGGGGTGTATGCGCAAAGGTTGCTCAACTAGGCGGTAAGGTTGTTACATTATCAGGTCCAGACGGATACATCTATGATCCAGACGGAGTAACTGGTGAAAAGATTAACTTTATGACTGAAATGTTGACAATTGACAGAGCTAAGGTTGAAACTTATGCTAAGAAGTACGGCTGCCAATTCTTCCCAGGTCAAAAGCCATGGAACGTAAAGGTAGATATCGTAATTCCTGCTGCTACACAAAATGATATTCAACTTGAACATGCTAAGCAAATCGTTGCTAACGGTATTAAGTATGTAGTAGAAGCTGCTAACATGCCTACTACTAACGAAGCAGTTCAATACTTACAAGAGAACGGCGTAACTGTAGGACCAGCTAAGGCAGCAAATGCCGGCGGTGTTGCTACATCCGCTCTTGAAATGAGCCAAAACAGCATGAGAATGGCTTGGACAGCAGAAGAAGTAGACCAAAAGCTGCATCAAATCATGATTAACATATACAACAACTCAAAGGATGCTGCTGAAAAGTACGGCTTCGGCTACAACCTAGTTGCAGGTGCTAATATCGCCGGCTTCATAAAGGTTGCAGAAGCAATGCATGCACAAGGAAACTACTAATCCTTAAAAAGAACCCGCAAGGGTTCTTTTTTTTTCTCCAAAATTAATAATAAATATTAATATGATTTTGTGATATAATAATATGGAAATTTGAGGGGGGATTAATTTGACCAAGCTATACCTTGTCAGGCATGGTGAAACTGAGTGGAATGCCTATAACAAGGTCCAAGGAACTATGGACACAATGCTGAATGAAAAAGGCCTGCTTCAAGCGAAGCAAGTAGCTGAAAGACTTGCGAAGGAGGACATATCGGCAGTATATACAAGCAGCTTGACGAGAGCAAAAGCCACTGCTCTTGAAATAACAAAGCGTTTAAATGTATTACCGCAGGAGCTGCATGATTGCAGGGAGATTTGTCTTGGCCCATGGCAGGGCTTGACTATAGACGAAATAAAGGAAAGCTATTCCGAGCATTTCAGGATATACAGGGAGAAGCCTTCTGAATTCAATATGCCCGGAGCTGAAACATTTCTGCAGGTTGCAGAGCGCTTTTGCAGTGCAATAAACACAGCTATGGCAGAGAACCCGGATAAAAACATAGTTATAGTATCTCATGGAACTGCTATCAAAGCTGCAATTATATGTATTTTGGGAATGGATATCGATTATTATAACAAATTCAGGATAGATAACGCTTCAATCTCTATGCTTCAGTTCAATGAGAGATATCAAGGCGGTGTTGCAGTGAAATGTCTTAATGACACCTGTCATCTTCAAGGCATTTAAAGAGCGTTTAAGGAGGATTACACATGCAATATGATGTAATAGTAATAGGAGGAGGCCCTGCAGGTATTTTAGCAGCAGGAGCCGCCGGAGAAAGAGGAAGAAGAGTACTGCTTATTGAGAAGAATGAGAAGCTTGGTAAAAAGCTTTTTATTACAGGCAAGGGCAGATGCAATATTACCAACGCAGCAGAGATGGACGAATTTATGAGCCACATCCCAAAGAACTCAAAATTCCTTTACAGCGCTTTCCGGGGATTCAGCAATACAGATATCATCAGCATGCTAAACGAAATGGGGCTTAAGACAAAGGTAGAAAGGGGAGGGAGAGTTTTCCCCGAATCAGACAAGTCCAGTGATGTACTAAAAGCTCTGCAAAAATTCCTTGATAAAAACAATGTTCATGTCATGTTAAATACGGCTGTAAAGGATGTAATAGAAAAGGATGGTAATATTGACGGTGTACTTCTGCAGGATGGCAGATATTTTCACAGTGAATCTGTAATAGTTTGTACAGGTGGTGTTTCCTATCCACAGACAGGCTCTACAGGCGACGGCTTGAAGTTTGCAAAGGAAGCCGGACATACCATAACTGACCTTTTTCCATCGTTGATTCCTTTGGTTGTAAAGGAAGACTACATTAAGGAGCTTCAGGGCTTATCTTTGAAAAACGTTGCTATTACGGTTTTAACAGATAATAAGCCAATATATAATGATTTTGGAGAAATGCTCTTCACTCACTACGGTTTGTCGGGGCCTATTATTCTATCAGCAAGCTTCTACATATCGGAACAGCTTAGGAATAATCAGAATATCAGAGTAAGCATAGACCTAAAGCCTGCGCTTACGGAGGAAGAGCTGGACAAAAGAGTGCTGAAGGATTTCCAAGAAAAAATAAATAAAAACTTCAAAAATTCTTTGGATGCATTACTTCCACAAAAACTTATACCGGTGATAATAAAGTTGAGTAAAATTGACGAAACTAAAGAAGTAAATCAGATATCAAAGGATGAAAGAAAGCAGCTGGTAAGCTTACTGAAAAACCTGGAGTTTAATATAGCAGGTACAAGACCTATAGTTGAGGCTATAGTTACCTCAGGAGGTGTAAGCCTCAAGGAGGTAAATCCCAAAACCTTGGAGTCAAAGCTGGTTCGAGGCTTATACTTCGCCGGTGAGGTATTGGACCTTGATGCTTTTACGGGAGGCTATAATCTTCAGATAGCTTTTTCAACAGGCTACGCAGCAGGCAGTAACGCATAGTCGGGAGGAGCATATGGAAAGCAGAGCATCGCAAAAACACAATAAGTATTACAATTGGTGGGAAAAAATTGAGAAAAGACTTGTAAAAGCTGCTCTGTTTCTATTTCTGCTGCTTTATACGGCTCAAGCAGTCAATTTCATAATAATGCAAAGAGACGGAACTATGCTCACCTCAAGGATTGAGAGGCTTGAGGGAAAGGCTATATCAGACAGTCAGACCAAGATAAATACAGGCACAATAGACTTGGCTGTCATAAGCAATTCTGACTTCAGCGGAATTGAAATTTATATAAATGGTGATTATTACACCAGCTTCACCAAAAAATCAATTTCTCTTACAGTTAAAAATAATGATATAATTGAAATTAGCGGAATTAAAAGTCAGTATCCAGCAAAAATAAAGATAGAAAATGTATCACAAAATGTTTTGGGTATAAATCTTCATAAGATTATAAATGTAAATAAGAATTTTGTGATGGCAGGCAGAATAAGGCTTAAATAGGGAGGACTGCAATGATTGCAATCAGAGGAGCAACAACTATAAATGCAGATACAGTTGAGGAAATTACAACAAATACAAAGCTTCTGCTGCAAAATATCATTTCTGAAAATAAATTGGATATCAAACACATAATTGCAATATTTTTTACCTGCACCAGAGACATAAAAGCTGCATACCCTGCAAAGGCAGCAAGAGAGCTTGGAATAACCCAGGCTTCCCTTATGTGCATGCAGGAGATGTATGTCGAAGGAAGTCTTGAAAAATGTATCAGGCTCAGCCTTCTTTATGATAAAAGCCTGGAGCAAGGTACAGCAAGGCATATCTATTTGAATGATGCTGTCAATCTCAGACCTGATCTTTTACAAAACTGATATAATGATAATTATGACTCTTTTCATTTAAATATATATTTGTTAAAATGTATTGTATGGCACAAAAACTTAAGGGGGGATAGTTTTGCTATATAAGGTTGTAGCAATTGACGGCCCAGCAGGAGCCGGAAAAAGCACAATTGCAAAGCTGCTTGCAGATCGCATCCACTATACATACGTTGATTCAGGTGCTATGTATAGAGCTTTGACCTTAGCTGTACTTGACAGCGGAGTTGATTTGCAGGATAAGAGCAGGATAATCGAAATTTCAAATAATGTTGACATAGATTTTAAAGATAAAAGCATATATTTAAACAGTAGATTAGTGGACAAACAGATAAGAGAAGAACGCATAAATAAATCAGTATCTTTTGTCTCTGCCATACCTGAAGTAAGAAAAAATATAGTAAATCTACAAAGAAAAATCTCCATGGGCAAAAATGTTGTAATGGATGGAAGAGATGTGGGAACGGTTATTTTTCCGGAGGCCTTCATAAAATTCTTCATTACTGCAAGCCTGGAGGAACGTGCCGCGAGAAGATGCATAGAGCTTGAAGGTTCAGGGTACGCGGTAGACTTACATGATATAAAATGCCAGATAGAAAAAAGAGATTATATTGACAGCAATAGGGAAATATCTCCGCTGAAAATGGCGCAGGATGCAATACTTATTGACACCAGCGGCAAAAGCATAGATGAGGTTCTGGACGATGTCCTTGAATACATAAGATTGCGCGGAGGGTATACAGATGTTTTATAGAATAGTCAAGGGGATATTGAGGCCAATCTTTAACGTACTTTATAATGTTAAGATTGAAGGAAAAGAGAATCTGCCGGAGCAGGGACCATTAATAATATGTGCAAACCATACAAGCGCCATTGACCCGATTATTCTCGGATTATCAATGCCATACAAAAGAATATACAGTATGGCAAAAGCAGAGCTGTTTAAGAACAAGCTGTTTGCCTATATTTTAGGCAAGCTTTGGGTATTTCCCGTCAAAAGAGGCGAGGCAGATATAAGAAGCATAAAAACATCCTTGAAGGTACTTAAGGATAATCAGATAATGGCTATTTTCCCTGAAGGAACCCGAAACAAAACAGGAGAACTGATGGCAGAACCCGGAGTAGCAATGATTGGCTTAAAAGCCCGTGCAAGAATACTTCCGGTAGCAATCATAAGCAGTTATAAATTATTTAAAAGAACTATCGTAAGAATCGGGAAGCCAATGGAGCTTGATAAATACTATGACCAAAAGCTCCAAAATGAAGATTATCAAAAAATCAGCTTAGATATAATGCGTGAAATAAATCAAATGTCTAAAGGATGATAAGATGAAAATTA